>DATMPR010000143.1:0-3632 GCA_035567575.1 Bacteroidia bacterium | reverse complement strand
GTTGGCTCAATGGTTGCGCAATAGGTAAAAGTTGCTATGGCAAAAACCAGCCATCCGATAAGGTTATTTAGTTTTTTAAAAGCAGGCGTCATATTATAAATGATAAGTTGCGAAGGTAACAAAATGCCCCGTAAAGGCTAGGTTTTATACCCTAATTTTTTTGAACTTTTATTTGACTTAACAGAAAAATTGTTAATTTTGCAGCGCTCAAAATGTCCGATGGTGTAACTGGCAACACGTCTGATTTTGGTTCAGAAGAGTCTAGGTTCGAAACCTAGTCGGACAACAAAGACCAAAAATCAAAAAAAAGTAAAACAACTGAGAGCCCCTATTTAAGGGGCTCTTGGCGTTTTTGGCTTATTTTGAGTTTCTTTAATTTTCTTTGATTTTTGCCGTTTTGTGATACCTTTGTGATACCAATATGAAAGTTGGTATCACAAAATGAAGGCTAATTTTACTGCCGTTTATAATAGAAAAGATACTCTTAATAATAAGGGAAAGGCGCCTATTGAAATCCGTATGTATCATAATCGCACTAGAAGATATATTTCTACAGGAATATTTATTACACCGGTGCAGTGGGACGAAAAAAGAGAAGAGATAAATAAAAAACATAGCGATGCTGAAATACTTAATTATCAAATTAGGGAGTTAATTACAAGTTACGAAAAATTACAAGTAGAACATTCGTTAAAAGGAAAGCCTTTTTCAATTAATTTACTAAGCAATAAAAAAACGACTCATTTTAATGGCTCGTTTGTTGAGTTCGTAAAGGCTGAAATAAAAAATAATGAACTTATTGGGCCTAAAACAAAGTTAAGCCATAGCAATACCCTAAATAAATTATTAGAATTTAAAGGTAAACCGGATATAAAATTTGAAGAGCTTACCTATACTTTCGTCGATGCTTTTTTAAATTGGCTTCGGAAGAAAAAACTTGCTATAAATACAATCCATAAGCAACATAAAAATCTTAAAAAGTACATTGAAATTGCAATTAAAAAAGGATATTACGACCAAGCCAACCCGTGCAAAGAAATTAAAGTGAAAAGTGAACAAAAGAAGCGCGATGTATTAACTATTGATGAAATAAAAAAGATTAAGGATTTAGATTTAAGCAAGTATGATAAAAACATTAGCATAGTTCGTGATATGTTTCTTTTTTCCTGCTTTACCGGCCTTCGCATTTCCGATACAACCAACCTAAAAACAGAATATGTAAAAAAAGGAACTGAAGGTTATGAATTAGATTTTATTACCATTAAAGTAAACAAGCGAGCAGAGATTCCATTGTATAGCTTGTTTAAAAAAACAAAATCAAAACGTTCTGATCCGGAAGTGATTTTAGAAAAATATTATGACAAAAAAAATGATTTTGTTTTTCCTAAACTAACTGAGCCATTCATTAACCGTAATATAAAACTTGTTACAGAGTTGGCTAAAATACCTATTAAGGTAACGTTTCACACCGCCCGGCATAGCTTTGGTACCTACATGGCAACAAAAATTCCGCTGCCTCAACTACTCTACTTAATGCAGCATTCGGATATTAAAACAACAATGATGTATGTAAATACAAGTCAAGAATTAGTAAAACAAGGTTTATTAAAAGTGGATTGGAAGTAAAAAAGAAATAATGAGTAAAGAAAGAGAAGAAAAACGGAAAAAAAGGAGTGAAGCTCATCAGGAGAGATTAAAAAAACTTGAACGAATTGGTAATCTCGCTGTTGAAGCTGTGGAAGTAAAACAATTAGAAATCCTTACAGGTAAAATTCTAAAAAGATTTGATAATGTTTCTGAATTAGGCAATAATGATACCAGAATTAAAGGCCGATTAAACAAGAATGAAATTGAAAATTATTTTAAAACGTCTTTTTCTGAAAAGCAAAAGGATTCAGGCGCAATATTGACCGAAGAGGAAATCAATCAGTTTCTTCGCGCAAATTTTAAAGGCTTTGAGCCCAAAACCGAGGTTAAAAAATTTGATACTCCAAATACAACTCAACAAAAATTAAGGGGGATAATTTATGATTTCTATTTAAAGGATTGTAAAAAAATGAGAACCTCGGAATACGTAAAGTTATTAATTAATAATTTTTATGAGTTTGATGGTACAGATTTCAAAAACGAAAAAAAGAACTTCAGCAAAAAATAATAAATTTTTACGAAGTTTTATACATCTAGCCTAGTTATTAGTGCTGCCCCCCCTTTTTAACTTATTCTATTAAATTACTTCTGTGAAGTTTTATACGAAGTATACGAAGTTAGCCTCGCATATCGTCTTTTAGCTTCTTTTACAACTATTAACTAATTTAAGCAGCAATGACCGATATAATTATTACTACAAAGACTGAATTAACTGAAATAGTAGAATCTACAGTTAGAAAGATATTATTTGAGCAACGGATCCCGCAACAGGAAATTCAAGACCTAATCCCTATCGCAGGAGCGATGGAGGTCACAAATTTAGCGCGCCAAACTTTGTACGGACTCGTTTACTCTCGAAAAATTCCTTTTATAAAGAGACCAGGTTCGCGCAAACTTTTCTTTTCGCGAAAGGCACTTTTACTTTGGATGCAAAACGAACCAAAATAACCTTATACAAATTAGTATTATGGTAGAAGAAAACTGCCGATTCAAACATGTATAATTACGCTAAAATAATCCTTCGAACTGACGCTATGAAATTGGATGGCACCTACCCCTTATGTTTAAGGTTAACTTTTAGCCGAAAAATAAAGTATATCTCACTTAAGAAGTCGATTCCAATATATCAATGGGACAACAAAAACGATTGTGTTCGGCATACTCATCCGGAAGCAAGTGATTTAAATTTACTCTTAAAGACTTATTTAAAACGTGCGAATGACATTATTTTAGATTATGAGATCAAACACAAGCCTTTGTCGTTCCTCGATTTTGAATCGGCTTTTAAAAACAATAAAACATCATCTTATTATGATTTTGTAGAGAAACAATTAGGTAATAATACACTTACACAAGAATATTCCGAACAATCGGTGCGCTCTTACAGAGCCGAATTAACCAAATTAAGGAAATATAAAAAGGATTTAAATTTTAATGAAATAACCATTCCATTTTTACAATCTTATGAAGGATTTATGAGACTTAAATTGGAAAATAAAGTGAATACGATTCATAAATCATTAAAGACGATGAGAACTTTTCTCAACAAAGCAATAATCGAGAATTTAATAGAAGAAAATATTTTTAAAAAATATAAATTACGAACAGAAGATGGGCATCGTGAATTTCTTTCTGAAACAGAAATAAAAGAACTTGAATTGCTTTTACAGCAACCACTATCGAAAATTCACAAAAAAATTCTTACCATTTTTTTATTTGCTTGTTATACCGGCTTGCGTTATCAGGATATTAAAGATTTAAGGTATAGTGATATTCATCAAGGTGTGATCAGAATAAAAATGCACAAAACTAAAAAGATCGTTACCGTCCCTTTAATTGCTCGAGCAAGTGCATTAATGGAACCTGAAGGTTTACCCATTCAATATATATTTAATGTGCCGACCAATCAAGTTGCAAATCGTTATTTAAGAGAAGTAATAGCACACACAGGTATCACAAAAGAAATTAGTTTCCATTGCGCCAGA
>DATMPR010000142.1:0-2081 GCA_035567575.1 Bacteroidia bacterium | reverse complement strand
TGGCAATTTGACTATTTTAAGATAAGTCTGATTTTTTCGATGGGAATTTATTTATTTTTTAGCGTCGTATTCCGTCATATAGAAATGCGTTATTTATTTCAGGCTGATGTTGTGATGATGATCGCTGCAATGGTTTTTATTGCTGAGAAAATAAAAAAGAAAAAAATTAAGCAAACCCCAACGCTTTTCTAATCACCGACAATTTTTCCAGCGCCATTTTTTTTGCTTTGGCTTCACCGATGCTGAGTTCTTCTTCCAGTTTTGTCGGATGACTCATTAACTCGTTAAATGTTTTTCGCTGTGCAGAATATTTTTCTAAGATCAATTCGAATAATGCAGTTTTAGCATGACCGTAACCATAACCGCCCTTTAAATAATTCTGACGCATGGTTTCGGTTTGTTCTTTACTTGCCAATAATTGAAATATTTTAAATGCATTGCAGGTGTCAGGATTTTTTGGTGCTTCCAGAGGCGTGCTGTCGGTTATAATTCCCATCACTACTTTTTTCAATTCATTCTCCGGTAAAAAAATATTTATGAAATTGTTGTATGATTTACTCATTTTTTGTCCGTCAGTACCCGGAATAAGCATTACGCGTTCATCCACCAATACTTCAGGTACCACTAAAAGTTCTTTACCTAATTTATTATTAAAAGATGTTGCAATGTCGCGTGTTATTTCTAAATGCTGCATTTGATCTTTACCTACAGGAACAAAATTGGCATCATACAATAAAATATCAGCAGCCATTAATACCGGATAAATAAATACACCGGCATTCACTTCGTTCAAACGATCGAGTTTATCCTTAAATGAAGTTGCATTTGCTAACATGGGGTAGGGCGCAAAGCAATTTAAAAACCAGGTGAGCTCAGTAACTTCAGGTATGCGGCTTTGTCGGTAAAATGTATTTTTTTTGTTATCAAATCCAAAAGCCAGCCAGGTTGCAGCAACAGCTTTTGTACTTTCTATAATAAATTTAGCATCTTTTATCGCGGTTAAGGAATGCAGATCAGCAATAAAAAGAAACGAATCGTTTTTAGGGTCTTTACTTAATTCAATGGCAGGAATGATAGCACCTAAAATATTTCCAAGGTGCGGTACGTTTGTGCTTTGAATGCCTGTTAAAATGCGTGCCATAATTAATAAGGCAAAAATACTATTTTAAATAGAATCTTCTATAACATAAAATTTACAGTCTGGTAGGGACGAAATATTGACTGAAAATTTATTACGAATCTTAATCAGCCTCGCGACCTGTAATACAGGTCGCGAGGCAAAAGCGGAGTGGTTTTTGTGTTCTTCCAATATTATGCTCTTCTGGAGCATTAGACACATTTGGCTTTATGTATAGCATTTCAAAACGTATTTTATTGCTACCTTTATTTCCTGTTTTATTTTGAAAGAAACTATCCGGCTCATATTAACCCCAATCTGGAAAACATGGTTCTTCCTTTGTTTCAGCATACCTTTTTTGCTATTATATCCGTTTTTCTATTTGGCTTTTATAACTAAACAAATTCGTATGGCTTATGCGCTGAAAAAAGTGTGGGCATTTTTAATTTGTTTTTTTTCCGGTATTATCCCAATAATTAAATACAAGAAAAAATTCAACTGGCCTAAAAGATGTATTGTCGCAGGTAATCATACTTCTTACCTTGATATTTGCGTGAGTGTATTTTACATGAAGCATACCGCTTTATATATGGGAAAAACAGAATTATTGAAAGCTCCGTTGTTCGGCAATTTTTTCAGATACATGGATATTCCGGTTGACCGTAAAAGTAATTCGGGTTCTCACCGCGCTTTACAGGAAGCTGGTAAAAAAATTGATGAAGGTTTTGGAATGGTAATTTATCCGGAAGGTACAATTGCAGACACAGGTATTTTACGTCCATTTAAAAATGGCGCTTTTAAATTGGCGATCGAAAAACAAGTTCCAATAATTCCTGTTGCAAACCTCAATAATTGGAAATTATTGCAGAATGGCGGTTTTTTTAAGAGTTTGGGACGGCCGGGCTTTTCGCGGATAGTGGTTGGAGAACCCATAGAAACAAAGGGCATGACAGAAGAAAATTTA
>DATMPR010000141.1:0-6648 GCA_035567575.1 Bacteroidia bacterium | reverse complement strand
TATAGCCACCGTAACAGGCTGGTACAATGTTTGGACTAGCAACGGATCCTGTCAGGCTTCTTCTTCTGCAATTTATTTAATTGTGACTAACATAGATGAAGCATTTACTTTATTTAGCTCTATGGAGGCCTCTCCTAATCCCGCAACAGATAATATTTTTCTTTTGTTTAAGAATACCGAAGACAAAACCATTAATTATGATATTATGAACTCTGGAGGACAAAAAATAAAGCAAGGCCAGTTCAGGGCTGTTGGCGGAGAAAAATCTAAAATTACTTTAGATGGAATTGCAGACGGTATTTATATGTTAAATCTTTCATCTGGTTCTTCGGAAGTTACATATAAGTTTGTTAAACACTGATTTTTCTGTTTTTTGAAGCCGTTTTTGGAGGCAGTTTTGTTTATTTATTTGTATCTTTGATTATGAAAAAAATTAAGTTTATTTCCGTTACTGTTTTGTTTGCCCTTTGTGCAAACGCTCAGGTGAAGAACGTTATCGTTCCAGATTCAGCTAAAACTTTTTACGATATTAAAAAAGAGTATGAAGATTTTTGGAAAGGCAAGGAGGTTAGCCAAGAGGAAGACGAAAGAGAAGGCGGAGGATACGAGATATTCAAACGCTGGGCATCTTATATGGAACCACGCGTTTATCCTTCCGGTAATTTAAAAACGGCGGGTGCCAAAAGATCATATGAAGAGTTTCAGAAATACTTAAACAGTAATTCTACAGCTAAACAAATAATAACTGCAACGCCTTCGTCAACAACAGCAAATTGGACAGCTCTTGGGCCTTTTGGTTCTGCTTTGGGTAGCGGCGCAGGTCGTTGTCAGTGTATTCGTTTTCATCCTTCAGGTACGGGAACGGTATACATTGGTGCCGTTGATGGCGGATTATGGACATCAACCAATAACGGAGTTTCCTGGACTACTACTACCGACCAAATTGGATCCTTAGGAGTTTCCGATATTGTAATTAACCCTATTTCTCCTAATATAATGTATATATCAACAGGTGATTTTGATGGGGCGCCAACAGGTTTTTCGGGGGGAGATTCTAAATCTATAGGCGTACTAAAATCTATTGATGGCGGACTTACCTGGGCGGCAACAGGTTTGGCCTGGACAACGAGTCAGTCCCGATTCATTTCTAAATTACTTATCAATCCTTTAAATCCGGTTGAGGTGTTTGCATTTACAACTGCAGGCATTTACCGTACGCGCAATAGCGGTACTACTTGGTCTTTAGTTACACCCGGTTATTATAAAGACGCTGAGTATAAACCCGGTGATACAACAACCATTTATGCAGCAAACGGTTCTAGTGTTTACAGATCAATAAACGGCGGACAATCCTTCACAAATATTTATAATTCGAGTTTCAAGCAAATAAGGATTGCGGTTACAGCTGCAGATGCAAATTATTTATATGTTGCCGGAACTGATGCAGCAGATGCGTTTGGCGGATTAGCGCGATCAACAAATTCTGGTGCTACTTTTACTGTCATGTCAACAACACCAAATATTTTAGGTGGTAATCAAGGCTGGTATGATTTAGATGTAGCTTCTTCTCCCGCTAATAGAGACGAAGTAATAGTTGGTGGAATTGATCTGTGGAAATCTACTAACGGCGGTGCAACATGGACTCAACTTACAGCGGCTTATACCTTTGGTCCTCCTTACATTCATCCGGATCAGCACAATGTAGTTTACATGAACGGAACAAATATTTGGGCTGCCAACGATGGTGGAATTTATAGAACCACTAATAGCGGGGGTGCATGGAGTGATGTTAATGGAAACATGAATATTTCTGAACCCTATTTCCTAGGCGTTTCTGCACTTAGCTCAACCCGTATTATTGCCGGACTTCAGGATAACGGCACTATTTTATATAACGGTTCATCGTGGACTTTAGTAAAAGGCGGTGATGGTATGGCGTGTTTTGTTGACTGGAACAATAATAATACTTTAGTAGGTTCATACGTTAACGGTGCGCATGCGAAAAGCACCAATAGCGGTGCAACATGGTCAAATATTGTGACGGGCCTAACTGGTACCGGAAATTGGATTGCTCCAATTATTCAAGACCCAACTAATCCAAATATTTTTTATGCCGGTCGTCAGGATGTTTTTAAATCAACAAATCAAGGGGGCAGCTGGTCGCAAGCGGGAGCTTTAGGCGGAAGTGGTGATGTTATGGTAATTAGTGCTGCGCCATCTAACTCAAATATTATTTATGCTGCAAGGGCAACCTCATTGTTTAAAACTACCAATGGCGGAACAACATGGACTGATATTACTGCAGGTCTGCCGGTAAGCTTCGCTCAAATAACAGATATTGATATTGATAATACGAATGCTAATAATGTTTATGTTACCTTCTCCGGTTATTCGGCGGGAAATAAAGTTTTTTATACTACTGATGGAGGTTTAAGTTGGACAAATTATTCTACAGGTTTACCTAATCTTCCTGCTAATTGTGTTGTATTTACTAAAAATAGTCCGGGGGCAATATATGTGGGTATGGATTTCGGTGTTTATTATCGTGAGCTTAGTATGAGTTCATTTGTTCCTTACAATACCGGTTTACCTAATGTTTGGGTGAATGATATGGGAATTTATTATCCTACAGGTAAATTAAGAGCTGCAACATTTGGAAGGGGTATGTATGAAACTGATTTATACAGTCAACCGGGTGTTGTTCCTAACGCTTTTTTTATCACTACAAGTAATACCATTTGTGTAGGTAGTTCAGTATCATTTAATGATGCTTCTTCTAATTCACCAACCTCTTGGGCATGGAGTTTTCCCGGAGGCAGCCTACCATCTTCAACTGTAAAAAATCCTCCAAGCATAACTTATAGTGCAACAGGCACGTACACTGTTTCTTTAGTGGCTACCAATTCTGTTGGCGCAAGTTCTCCTTACACTTCAACTGTTTATGTTATAAATACTCCAACATCTGTGTCAACAAGTACCGGAACTTGTGCCGGACAAATGCATAATTTATTGGTTACAACAAATGCATCAAATGTAATCTGGCAAGGCGGGCAAACGGGCACTTCAGCTTCTTTCGGTCCAACCGTTACAACAGTTTATAGTTATACCGTTTTCTCAGGGGCTTGTTCTTCAACAGGAACCGCAACAATGTCTGTTGGTCCTCCACCCGCAACACCTTCGTTTACTCAACTCGGAAATATTTTAACTTCAACTTCAGCACCCGGTTACCAGTGGTATTTTAATGGCGGACCAATTCCCGGAGCAACCACACAAACTGTTGATATTTCTGTTTTAGGCGCAGGATTCTATTCGGTTTGGGTAGATAATGGAATGGGCTGTCAGGTTTCTTCTACTGTAGTTTTTCTTACCCCAACGAATATTAATCATTTATCAAATTTTGAAGGGGTGACTATTTCGCCTAATCCAGCATACGAGGTATTGAATATTGCGTTCAAAACAATATTAGATAAAGACGTTTCGTTTACCATTATAAATGCTTTAGGCCAAACCATAAAAACAGGTAAAATAAGAAGCGGCACATCCGAAAAAACAAGCGTTCCTCTTGATGGTTTAGCTAACGGACTGTATACTTTAAGCCTTTATTCTGCCTCTTCTTCTGTAAGTTATAAGTTTCTTAAACAATAGGTCTTTTTTGCAATAAAATTAAGGTGTAAGATTTGATGATTCAGTCAAAAATCATTAATCTTACATCCTAATTTAGTGCATTAAATTATGGGTTCTACAAACACACCAACCGATTACTTACCAATTGTATTAATGTTTTTAGTGGCAATGGGTTTTGTGGTAACAACAATGGTTGCAACTCACCTTTTAGGCCCAAGACGCAAAACCAAAATTAAACTCGATTCATTTGAGTGTGGTATTGAACCACAAGGCAACGCACGTTTACCTTTTTCAATCAAATATTTTTTAGTGGCCATTTTATTTGTGTTGTTTGACGTGGAAGTTATTTTTATGTACCCCTGGGCTGTTAATTTTAAAGAATTAGGAATGTTAGGCGTAATAGAAATGTTTTCTTTCATTGCGCTTTTATTAATAGGATTTTATTACATGTTAGCTAAAAAAGCACTTCGCTGGGAAGAGTAGAAAATTTAAGAATTGTGACTTTAGATTTTAGAATTAAATCATACCTCTAAAATCTTTAGATCTAAAATACTAAGGATGGGAAAACAATTACAGAAACGCACAAAATTGGATATGGCAAAATTGCCAGAAGGTCTTGAGGGACCTGGGTTTTTTGCAACTAAGCTTGAGCAGGTGATTGGATTAGCACGCGCAAATTCTTTATGGCCTTTACCTTTTGCAACTTCGTGTTGCGGAATTGAGTTCATGGCTACAATGGCTTCCGATTACGATTTAGCACGATTTGGTTCCGAGCGTTTAAGTTTTTCACCGCGACAAGCAGACATGTTAATGGTAATGGGGACGATCGCAAAAAAAATGGGACCGACACTACGTCAGGTATACGAACAAATGGCCGAACCAAAATGGGTTTTATCGGTTGGCGCTTGCGCAAGCAGCGGTGGTATTTTTGATACTTACTCTGTTTTGCAAGGTATTGATCGTATTATTCCGGTTGATGTTTATGTTCCCGGTTGTCCGCCGCGCCCTGAACAAATTATTGAAGGTATTTTAAAAATTCAGGAATTAGCAAAAAATGAATCTTTCAGAAGAAGAAATTCTGACGAATATAAAAAACTGTTGAATAGTTACGGAATGGAGTAATGGAAAATCAGGAACTATTAAATAAAATAAATCAAAAACTAAACGACCAATTTCCTGGCGCTGTTGAGAAAGCTGAATTAACTTACGACTTTCCTGTGTTTTATATTCACAAAGATAAAATTCATGAAGCGCTGGCAATCTTAAAAAACGAACCGGAATTTGATTTTCATTTTCTTACCGACTTAACCGGTATTCAAAGTGCCGACGAAAAACAATTGGGTGTTGTTTATCATTTACATAACATGCCAAAAAATTACCGTGTGCGTGTAAAAACATATTTCGATATTAATAAACCTGAAATTCCAACAGCTTGTGATCTGTGGCCGGGAGCGAATTGGATGGAAAGAGAAACTTTTGATTT
This sequence comes from Bacteroidia bacterium, assembly GCA_035567575.1. Classification (GTDB taxonomy): domain Bacteria; phylum Bacteroidota; class Bacteroidia; order B-17B0; family Aurantibacillaceae; genus JAHEYG01. The sequence goes on along the minus strand of DATMPR010000141.1, from coordinate 1,541 downwards.
TTACGGCGTGAAGTTTAAAGGTCACCCGAATTTAAAACGTATTTTAAATGTTGACGAAATGGATATTTTTCCATTAAGAAAAGAATATCCTTTAGAAGATCAATCGCGCGAAGATAAAAGCGATAAAATGTTTGGAAGATAATAAATAAAAGTAAAAAGTTATCAAGTCAAAATTCAAAAACTTTTGACTTAAATACTAAATGGCAAAAAAAGGAAATAAAAATAATAAAGTTGCAGACACCTCTGTTGTTGAGGAAACGGTTGTTTCAAAAAAGAAAGCCAAAATTGTTGTAGAGAACAATCAGCAAGAGCCGGAAGAAGAAAAAGAATATTCAACTCTTAATCTTGGTCCAACACACCCTGCAACACACGGAATTTTTCAGAACGTTTTAAAAATGGATGGCGAGATTATTCACGAAGCTACTCCAACTGTCGGATATATTCACCGTGCATTTGAAAAATTAGGTGAACGCCGTCCGTTCTATCAGATCACAACTTTAACTGACCGTTTAAATTATTGTTCCTCTCCCATTAATAATATAGGATGGCACATGACGGTTGAAAAATTAATTGGTGTTCAAATTCCAAAGCGCATCGATTACATGCGTGTTATTATTATGGAACTTGCCCGTATTTCCGATCACCTGGTTTGTAATTCCGTTATTGGTGTTGATACAGGCGCCATGACCGGCTTCTTATATATTTTCCAATGGCGAGAAAAAATTTACGATATCTACGAAAGCATTTGCGGCGCGCGCTTAACAACAAACATTGGCCGCATCGGTGGATTTGAACGCGAGTGGAGCAAAAAAACATGGGAATTAATTGATGCATTCCTTCGTGATTATCCGAAAGCGTTAAAAGAATTTTCAAATTTATTAGAGCGCAACAAAATATTTATGGACCGTACGGTTAATTGCGGGCCAATCAGTGCAAAAATGGCACTCGATTATAGTTTCACCGGTCCTAATTTACGTGCGGCGGGTGTTGATTATGATGTGCGTGTTGCAACTCCGTATTCATCTTATCAGGATTTTGATTTTATAATTCCGGTTGGGACCAGCGGCGATACTTACGATCGCTTTATGGTTCGTCAGGAAGAAATGTGGCAGAGTTTAGAAATTATTAAACAAGCAATAAAGAACATGCCGAAAGAGGGCGGGTTTCATGCAGATGTTCCTGATTTTTATTTGCCGCCGAAAGAAGAAGTTTATAATAACATGGAAGCGTTGATCTATCACTTTAAAATTGTGATGGGCGAAAGCGATGTTCCTGTTGGAGAAGTTTATCATTGTGTGGAGGGGGGCAACGGAGAGTTAGGTTATTATTTAGTAAGCGACGGAGGAAGAACACCGTTCCGTTTACATTTCCGCCGACCATGTTTTATTTATTATCAGGCATATCCTGAAATGATAAAAGGAAGCATGTTAAGCGATGCAATTATTACAATGAGCAGTATGAACGTAATTGCAGGAGAACTTGATGCGTAAAATTTATTTGTAGAAGCAGAAAATTAAAAATATGAGTGCTGAGGTTCACGG
>DATMPR010000140.1:0-7562 GCA_035567575.1 Bacteroidia bacterium | reverse complement strand
GATCGGCGTTTTAGATGTAACTATTTTATCTGAGCGCATCCTCGCTCCCATTTTTAATATTGTTGACCTGAGAACTGACAAACGAATTGATTTTGTCGGAGGCTTACGCGGATTAGGCGAATTAGAAAAACGTGTTAACTCCGGCGAAATGAAAGTTGCATTTGCATTGCATCCGGTAACCATGAAACAATTAATTGATATTGCCGATACCGGAAACATCATGCCTCCAAAAACAACCTGGTTCGAACCAAAATTAAGAAGCGGATTGGTTGTGCATAGTTTAGCAGATTAAAAAGACTTAAGAGACAAAAGAGATTGAAGGGACTTGATTTTAAAGATTAAATTCATTACTTTTAATATATGAAACAGATATTATTAAATATACCCGATAATAAGTACAATGCCTTTCTGGAAGCCATCAAAAATCTTGATTTTATTCGCGTTTACAATGAGAATGATATCAACGTAACTGAAGAAGAAAAAAAACTTATTCGTGATAGGATTAAAAATTCAAAACAGGAGTACGGACAAAATTGGGATCAAATAAAAGATTCCTTTAATCTCGATTAGATGTCATTTGAAATCATTTTAGAACCTGAGGCTATTGTAGATATTCAGGAAGGAATTGATTATTATAAATCTGTTTCAAATGAATTGGGTAAAAAATTTCTTTTTCAAGTTAGCAATACATTAACTGAACTAAAGCAATTTCCATTTTATGAAATAAGATATGATGAAGTTAGAATGAGAAAAATAAAAGTTTTCCATGCGTAGTTCATTTTATCGTTGATGAACAAAAGCAAATAGTAAGAATTTATGGCATAAGATTCGCTTTACAAAACCCGGAATCATCCTGGTTTTTAAAAGATGAACCTGAGACCTATGAATCAACAGTCGGAACTGAAAAATTATGACGGTAAAAACTAATATCATTAAAATCAAATCCTCAATTCCTTCCGGAGTCACGTTAGTGGCAGTATCTAAAACTAAACCAAACAAGCTTATTCTTGAAGCTTATAATGCCGGACAAAAAGATTTCGGTGAGAATTATGTTCAGGAACTAGTTGATAAGGAGAAAGAACTTCCAAAAGATATCCGCTGGCATTTTATCGGGCATTTACAAAGCAATAAAGTAAAACAAATTGCTCCTTTCATTTATTTAATTCATGGTGTTGATAGTTTAAGTTTGTTACAGGAAATAAATAAACAAGCTCTTAAAAATAATCGTATGATCAATTGTCTGCTTCAAATTTACATTGCGAAAGAAGAAACCAAATTCGGTTTATCCTTTGAAGAATGTGAAGCGTTATTAAGATCAGAAGCATTTAAACAATTACAAAATATAAAAGTTTGCGGCTTCATGGGCATGGCTTCAAATACAACCGATGAAAATCAAATAAGAAAAGAATTTAAATCCCTAAAAACATTTCAATCAAAGCTCAATACCCAATACCCACTACTCACTACTTTATCCTTCGGAATGAGCTCTGATTACAAAATTGCCATTGAAGAAGGGAGCAAGATGATCCGCATTGGCAGTTTAATTTTTGGTGAAAGGAATTATAAGAGTTCGGAGTTATGAGTTCGGAGTTGGGAGAAATATTTATAATTTTACATAGATGAAGTTAACCGTTTCTGCGAACTCCCAACTAACAACTCCAAACTAAATGAGAGGCGAACTTATAGCACTCGTAACAACTTTATGCTGGAGCATTGGCATTTTTCCCTTTACAGAAGCATCTAAACGTATTGGAACCGGTCCGGTAAATCAATGGCGTTTGCTGTTAGCCTGGTGTATTATTTCAGTTATTTTATTTTTTACAAATTCGCTTACTGTGATCGATCTATTTTCAAAACCACATTTGTACCATTTTGTTTTTTTAGGATTATCTGGTATTATTGGTTTTACTATTGGTGATTACTGCAGTTTTAGATCGTTTACAATATTAGGACCAAAACTCGGAAGTCTTTACACAACTTTCGCCCCCGGTGCCGCGTTAATAATTGGCTTTCTGATTTTGGGAGAGAAAATAAATTTAATTGGCATTTGCGGCATTGCCATTACGATTGGCGGCGTGATCTGGTTAACACTTTCTAAAAAAGACACAGCTGCTGCAGAACTCGCCGGATTTAAACGCGATAAAACCGGAATTATTTTAGGGATCATCGGCGGACTTTGTCAAGGCACCGGTTTAGTTCTATCAAAATATGGAATGGATTATTACGATGAAAAATTGCCGACCATGCATGCTGTTTGGATCCGTTTATTATTCGCGTGTATCACTGCATTCTTAGTTTCGTTGTTTGCAAAAAAATTAGTTCAAAATTCAAAACCAATTTTCTCCAATAAAAATAACGCTATACCTTTTATTATTATGGGAACTTTGCTTGGTCCAATTTGCGGTGTAACCTGTTCCTTACTTACCATACAAAGAATAGAAGTCGCAGTTGCTCAAACCATTTTCGCTTTATTACCAATTGTAGTGTTGCCAATAAATTTATTAGTGTACAAAGAAAAGATCACCATCCAATCGGTTTTTGCCTGTATAACCGCCATTGTTGGAGTTATGCTTTTAATTTGGAGAAATAAGTTTTAGAAGGGATATAAAAGATTTAACGGATAAAAGGGATTATAGAGACAAAAATGAATATAAAAGAAACCCTCACAAAGGAACATACTAAAAAACAAACCATGGCCATTGTAAAATACATTGGTGATGATAAAAAACGTTTTGCAGTATTACTTGATATATTTATGACATCTGATTACCGCTTAAATCAACGTTCAGCCTGGCCTTTAAGTTATGTATGCATTGCGCATCCAAAATTAATTAAGCCACATTTTGGCAAACTCATTAAAAAATTAAATAAAACAGGTAATCACGATGCTGTCATACGAAATATTTTAAGATTGTTGAATGAAATTGACATTCCCGAAAAATATTGCGCCGGAATTTTTGATACCTGTATGCGTTACACCAAAAATGCAACCATACCACACGCTCTCCGTGCTTTTTCAATTACCTTATTGGGAAAAATTTGTAAAACCTATCCTGAATTAAAACCAGAAGTTGAATTAGTATTATATGAACTAAAAACATTTCCGCAGTCCCCATCACTAACGGTTAGGATACGTGATACATTAAAAGTTTTGCAGAAACTATAAATTATTTGCCTTGTGTAGTAGTTACAGGAACCACTCTCTTAACAGCTTTCTTCGAAGGAATTATGTAACCGATCCTTAAACCTGCAGTTCCGGAAATACCTACACCTGGTATTCTTGCAAAGCCGCCATATCTGTAAATATTCTTCGCCTGATCGTCAATATAATTATTAGTTCCGCCCAAATAATTCGGATAAGATACGTTTACAAAACCGGGATTTGAATAGGAATTAGCCTGAGCCGTCCATCCTAAACCGAAATAATAATCTAAAGTTAAAACATTACCCAAAATAAATTGTCTTCCATAATTTACAAAACCTCCAAAAGCCATTGACGTAATATCTGTTGAAGTAATTTGATACCCTCCATAATAACCATTGTTTCGTGTAATATTTTGGAGATTCAAATACGAAATTGCCAGATCTAATTTTATATATCTGCCTTTTAAAGGATGCGCATATTTAAGTCCTTTCACTGAAAAATCCTGACCTAAAAAGAATTTTACCCCGGGCTTAAAATAAAAGCCATAACAAAACGGTGCGCTACCGGAACTGCCGGTTCCATAACTGTAAAAAGATTGATTGGTAGTCATTGAGTTATTTATGTAACCGGCTTCAATATCAAGATTTGTTCCCACCTTAATTACTTTTTCGTAACCAATGGAAATGCAATTAAAAGCAAATGAAAATGGTTGAATTTTTATGACCTCACGGTTTCCAAGAATTTCTTTATGTTCGTGTTCAAGTGACATCTCATCCGCTTTGATAATTTCAGAAAATCCTGTAGATAAAACATATTTACTCACCGTGCTTCTGTCTATAACATAAGTCGGGCCATCTGGTAATTCTGCCAGTTTGTATTTGAATTCGCTTTCGCTGATCTCCATTATTTTACAAGCAATTTTCTTTTTACCTGAAAATAAGGTATCAGTTTGTGCAAAGGCAAATAGTGTGCTTAAAACCAAGACTGAAAATAAAATTAATCTTTTCATGCGATTTAATTTTAAACTAATTTATAAAAAATTAAGGAACTTTCAAAATATAAAACGCAGGTTTTAGTGATTTATTGCTGATTAAACTAAATTACGATTTAGATTGAACTAAAGGAGTAAAAAACAAACCAGACTAAAAGCATTGATAAAAGAAATGACACAAAGCGAATACCTGATCTGATTTAAATTATAACCGAAAATTGCAAAAGTTACAAAGCCCCATAATATTGAAATAAATAATAAAGGAAAAGACCTTTTTATGAAACGATCCTTATCACCCATTTCAAATCTTACTTTCACTTCTTTTTGCAGAAGCCAATCCTTACCAACAAAGACCCTCGAAAAATTTGCAGGTAAAGTACAGGTATCATGTATGCTTACATCATATTCTTTACCATTGACCATTTTAAGCAATGCAGCGCTATTGGTCCGTTTTCCTCCTTTTATTTCCTCACCAAAATAACCTACGCTTGATTGAACATAATGTCCTGAAAAATTACAGGAACCTAAAAACGCAAAAATAATTTCGGTATAAATAATAATGCTGATCACATTAAATGCATTAAGAACTTTGTAAATTTTTGTTCTCTTGAATTTTTCGATCTTTGCCCGCTCTTTGTACTTCTTTAATTTAACGAAATCCGATACTTCTTCGGGTGTAAAAGGTATGCGTGGAGGCCTTTTTTTATTAGGTTCCTGAGCCATTTAATCAAGCTCTTTTTCTATTAAATAATTATTCCGTACAGGTGAATTGCGAAGAATTAATTCTCCTAAGAAGCCGGCTAAAAACATCATGGAACCTAAGATCATTGTTGTAAGCGCAATATAAAACAAAGGCCTGTCTGTTACTTTACGAGCTGCAATATGATTGAATACATGATACAATTTATCAGCACCAATATAAATAGCTGCAGCAAAACCAATAAAAAACATTATTGTTCCCACTAAACCAAAAAAATGCATCGGACGTTTTCCAAACTTCGATAAAAATGTAATCGTCATCAGATCTAAAAAACCATTTATGAATCTGTCCCAGCCAAATTTACTTACGCCATATTTTCTCGCCTGGTGATGCACAACCTTCTCGCCTATTTTATCAAAGCCAGCGTTTTTTGCCAATACAGGAATGAAACGATGCATCTCGCCATAAATTTCAATACTCTTCACCACTTCTTTTTTATATGCTTTTAAACCGCAATTCATATCATGCAATTTAATTCCTGAAATTTTCCGGTTGGTCCAATTATATAATTTTGATGGGAGATTTTTTGTAACCGCATTATCGTAGCGTTTTTGTTTCCAACCACTAACCAGATCAAAGCCGCCTTCGGTTATCATTTTGTATAACTCAGGTATTTCATCCGGACTATCCTGCAGATCCGCATCCATTGTTATCACAACATCACCCTTCACAGCTTCAAAACCTACATATAAAGCAGGAGATTTGCCATAATTACGGCGGAATTTTATGGCTTTAACGTTTCCGTCTTTACGCTTCAGATCCTCAATAATGCTCCATGAATTATCCTTGCTTCCATCATCAATAAAAAGCACTTCGTAACTGAAGTTGTTAGCCTTCATAACCTTCGCTATCCACTCATGTAATTCAGGCAGCGATTCAGCTTCATCTTTTAACGGTATAACAATGGAAATTTGCATAATATGAATACGTAAGAACGCTAATTCTTAGATACAAATTTTGCGAATTTATTCGGGAAATTAAAATAAATGTTAATTTTGCAGCGGTGGGTAAGTCTTACACGACCAGCTCCTACTAAATCCCCCAGGTCGGGAACGGAGCAAGGGTAGGTGGTTGTAGCGGTGCGATGTGAGTAGCTTACCCATCTTTTTTGGCCCGATTATTGATTAAACAACACAATTACTCTAACAAATGCGCATTCAAAGTGTTTTTACGGTTATTTTGGGATTAATAGGCTCTTCCTTATTTGCGCAAACAACTTATGAAGCAGCAGTTCCCGATAGCATCAAAAAAAAGTGCGATGCTGTAATTATATCTGAAATTGGTAACACTGCTTTTACTAACAATGTAAAATACATTAAGAGTGATGTTTTCAGAACGAGCGGCAATACAAAATATACTATTTTTTATTCATTTTCTTTTCCGAACGTTAAGGAAAGTCATGTTGTGTTTTCTTTAGATTACAAAAGTGGAAAAGGAGTGATAAGAGACGCTGCTTTTAAAAATTATACTCGCTTGCCAAATAGCGTAAAATTAAACGGCACCAAAATAATTTCTTACGGTGATGCAAAAAAAACAACCATAGAATCGGATTCTCTTTTCAGAACTAATCAGCAAAGTTTATACGGCGAGCTCTCGACCGAGTATGACGAGAAAAAGAAAGATTATTATTTTGTATGGTATTTTTATTACATCGCACAATGTAAAACCTGCAAGGATAAACCCTACAGTTTAAAAAGCATGTACATTGATGCCGTTTCAGGCAAAACGATCAATCGTTCTAACTAAGATTTTTCTTCTATCAACTTTTGTGATTCGTTTTCTAAGGTCATTCTAAATTTATTTTGACATTTGTCCTTGGAATTTAATTTCTTCTAGTCACTTTTTGTGCCGGCAAAAAGTAACCAAAAATCTCGTGATTCCTGAAGGTGATTTTTCTTCCTGCCTCACAAGGCTGGAAGAAACCACGGTCAAAGCTGAAGCAAATGCCACAGTCCCACGCTCCCTCAACTTTGCCGCTATCACTGCCAGGAATCACATTTATGCTGAAGGCATCCCTTCGGGAGAGGCAAAATTATCTTCCATAACTTATTAAATATTGAAAGAAGAATTTGTGGAACGTGTGCGCAAGCCAGGAAATCCGCGCTAGGCGGGTAGCCACGTGCGGGGAATCGGATTTACTTGTCCCGATAGTTATCGGGATCTTTTGTTTCTTTTCTTTATCAAGAAAGAAAAGAAAGGGAAGAGCCCTAATTGAAACTCAACCGCCAATTTGAAACCGTCATACCAATCAGAATCCGCTTAATCGCAATTCCGAGAAAACATCAACATTCTATAAACATCCCGTTTTTTTATTGAGAAAATCTTAATTTTACGCTATGAAATTTTTTATCGATACAGCCAACCTGGCACAAATTAAAGAAGCCCAAGACTTAGGCGTTTTAGACGGTGTAACCACTAACCCAAGTTTAATGGCTAAAGAAGGCATTAAAGGCGGAAATAATATTTTAAAACACTACGTTGACATTTGTAACATCGTTACCGGCGATGTGAGCGCAGAAGTTATCGCAACTGATTTTGCAGGAATTGTAAAAGAAGGCGAAGCTTTAGCTGAATTACATCCGCGGATTGTAGTGAAAGTACCAATGATAAAAGACGGTGTTAAAGCCATAAAATATTTTACCGATAAAGGAATTAAAACCAATTGT
>DATMPR010000139.1:0-6208 GCA_035567575.1 Bacteroidia bacterium | reverse complement strand
CATAGGTGAAGTATTTGCTTATGAAATAAGTAAAACTTTGCATTACGAACCATCTGAAACTATTACTCCACTAGGAACAGCGGAAACTGTAAAATTAGTTGAAGAACCTGTAGTAGCAACAATTTTGCGCGCAGGTTTACCAATGCATTTCGGTATCTTAAATTATTTCGATAAAGCCCAAAATGCTTTTGTGAGTGCTTACCGTAGACATCATAAGGATAATACTTTTGAAATTGCATTGGAATATGTGGCTTGTCCGGACCTGAGTGACAAAACTGTAATTCTGTGCGACCCGATGTTAGCAACCGGTTCTTCTATGGTTTTAACTTACAAAGCATTGTTAGGAAAAGGAAAACCAAAACACACACACTTGGTAACAGCTATCGCCAGTCAGCAAGGAGTTGATTATGTAAAAACGCACATGCCTGATTCTAATTTCACAATATGGTGCGGCGCAATTGATGAAGAATTAACGGCACAAGCTTATATTGTACCGGGTTTAGGTGATGCAGGTGATTTAGCATTTGGAAGTAAATTGTAAATAAAAAATGCTCTCGAAACAAATTTTACCACTTAAGAAGGAATTACTTAACCTTTTGCTTTACGATTATTTGTCGCAAAAAAAAGAGTTGATTGGTTTGTATAATTTTTTCCCGGATAAAAATGGTTTTAAAAATGCGATTGATCTAATTCGAAAAAACAAATACAACCGCGAAGTTTTGGTTACGGAATTAACGGAGCAAAATAAAGAAGTAAAAAATACTTCTGTTTTAGCTGATAAGAACACTCAATTACTTTTAAAAGAAAATACTTTTACGGTTACCACGGGCCATCAGTTATGTTTATTTACCGGACCGCTTTATTTTGTTTACAAAATTTTTTCCACTATTAATTTGTGCGAGAAATTAAAAGAAGAATTCCCTGAAAATAATTTTGTACCTGTGTATTGGATGGCGACTGAAGATCATGATTTTGCTGAGGTAAATCATTTTAATGTGTATGGGAAGCAACTAGAGTGGAAGAGTGAACAAAAAGGTGCGGTGGGAGATTTCACTACTGAGGGATTAACGGAATTACAGACCTCATTAAAAGAAATTTTAGGAAACGCACCGAATGTCGGAAATTTAATATCACTTTTTGAGAATGCATACATTAAGCATGAGAATTTAGCAGACGCAACTAGATTTTTAGTAAATGAATTATTTGGGGCTTATGGATTGGTTGTTGTTGATGGAAATTCAAAAAAATTAAAAGAAACATTTACTTCTGTTTTTGAAAAAGATATTTTCGAAAATGTTCCGCATAAAAAAGTAATTGAAACTATTTCGAACTTAAAAGATTTGAAATATGAATCGCAGGTTAATCCAAGGGAAATAAATTGTTTTTATCTGGAAAATAATTCACGTGCACGAATTGAAAAGCAAGGAGAAGGTTATTCGATTGTTGGGACTGACAAAAATTTTTCAAAGGCGGAGCTTCAAACTCTAATAAAAACGAATCCGGAAAAAATTTCCCCCAATGTTGTTTTGCGGCCTTGCTACCAGCAATTTATTCTGCCTAATTTAGTTTACGTTGGTGGTCCGGGTGAATTGGCATATTGGTTAGAGTACAGGGGGATGTTTGATGAATTAGGATTGTTTTATCCCGTTTTAACTCCGCGACATTCTATTACGGTTATTGATTCAAACACCAAACAAAAAATATCGAAACTTGGTTTAGCAGTTGATGATTTTTCTGAAACAGAAGATGTACTCATTAAAAAATATTTAAATAAAAATAATGAGACGAAAGAATTAAACAATTACAGAGCTGAGATAGAGAAATTGTATGGTAAATTAAATGAGGAAGCTTCAGTAATTGATAAAACATTGTCGGCAGCAATAGAGGCGGAAAAACAAAAAGCTCTTAATTCTTTAGCAAACATTGAACAAAAATTAAACAAAGCCATTAAACAAAGATCAGAGACTGAATTAAATCAAATAAGATCCGTTAAGTCGAAATTATTCCCCGAGAACACTCAGCAGGAACGTTTTGATAATTTCAGTACTTTTTATTCGAAGTGGGGAAAAGATTTTTTAGATTTCCTTAAATCCAATTTAAAATATGATTTGGTCAGCTTTAACCGGACCGTTATCGAAGAGAATTAATTTGAAATCTTTTTTCCAAAAAATTGTTTGTATACTGCTGATATTTCATTTTTAAACATGAAATATAAAATAACAGCGAATACAACTAATTGAATTATGTATAACATGTAATTGTAGACGGGAAAAATCTGATAAATCACAATATTAAAAACAATATACAATAACGGCAAACCAATTATTTTAAAGTAATTGAAGTTGTATATGAAAATGTTTTTTGTAAGCAGATAAGCAAAAAACACCTGACTTAATTTTGTGATGATCCCTGCGTAAATTGCTCCAACCAATCCAAATTCCCTTACTAAAAAATATGTCGCTATTATTTGAACAAAAGAACTTACCCCGAATATTTTTATAAGTAAACTTGTGTTTTTAGAATACAAAATGGTTGACAAGTAAAAATTTATAATACTACGTGTTGCATAGCCTGCAGCTATAATGCCTACAAACTGAAAGCTTTCGTAATATGATGCTTTATACGGTACGGCAATGCGGATAACTAGCGGAATTAAAAAACAAAAGGAAATCAAGAGCAAAATACTGATTACCGTAAATACATTATAATAGCGATTTGATTCTTTCGTCGTTTCACTTTTTTTATTGGCAGTCCAAACCTCAAAAACTTTTGGGAAAATAGTTGCAGACAAAGAATTCTGAATGAATTCAAATCCGAAAAAGCAAGTCAGTAATAGAACGTAAGCGGCTAATGATTCAGCTTGTATTTCTGATTTTAAAAAGTAACGGTCTAAATTTCCTAAGACCCACAAAAACAAAACAAATAAAATATAAGGTGTGCAAAAAAGTTTTAATTCTTTTATGAATTTTTTGTCGAATCCAAAAATGGAATTTTTATTAAATGTATAAAACGCTAAAATGAAAATAACAACACCGGAAATAAAACGGGCCCATAAAGGACCATCGATCGTATCCGGTGAATAATACAAACCAAAAACAGACAGCCCCACGGTAATGATGAAATTTATGGAATTAAAAAGTATAAATTGAATAGGCTGCTTAAAATAAATTAAAGCATTCGTTCCGGCTTTAAAATAAGAATTGAAGAAAGCAGTAACAATTGACATCAAACCAAATGGCCAAAAACTTACCTGGTCTTTTTCTGAAAACACCATTGGGAATAAAAAGGGTCCGGCAATAACTGCAATCAAAGTAATGACAACACCAATGAAAATTAAAAGATTCGAAACTGTACCTGTAAATTTTTTTTGCTCGGTTGCATCGCCTGCTAATTGCGAGTATTTTACGCCAAAATATGAATCAACAGAATAAGAAAATAAAATCTGAAATAATAAAGAGATTCCAATGTAAAAATTTAAAGAAACGAATTGCTTAGTATCTAAAATGCCCACATAAAAAGGTAATAAGATAAAACTGGCTACCATTGGTAAAGCTCCACCAATAGTGTAAATAATAGAAGATTTTAAAAACGATTTACTTATCATTAGCAGCCTTTAGGCTTTTTCATAAATATAAAAATCAGATAAAGATCCTATAGGACCGCTCTCTTTAACAGGATATTTATTTTTTATCAGCTCTTTTAATTTCCAGCCTTTAATGTTCTTGGTTACAAAATCTGTAAAGCTTCGGCGGTTCTCATGTTGATGAATCGGTTCTTCGCTCTGATTATAATCAGATGCGTAAATAATTACATATTTATCGGCTGCAGAAAACAAATGCAATAAATAATTTTCAAAAATTTCATGCTCTACTAAATGATATAAAACATCAAGCGACATAGTTAAATCTGCATGAAAGAAACGGGCATTATCATGAAAAGCCATGCTGTTATAAACGTAAAAACTTTTGGTTTTGTCTGCCTTAAACTGATTATAACACATTTTAACAGCGGTAGGAGATACATCTAAGCCGATATATTGGGGATATTTCGCAATTTTCAATTGATTTCCATCGCCGCAGCCAAATTCCATTACTGTTTTAATATTATTCTTTGCCACAAAATCATTAATGATATCAGCTTTATGTTCTGCGAGGTGGGCGTACGAACCGCTGCCTGAGTTATCACCTTGCTGATAACGTTCTTCCCAATATAGCTCAGAGCCTTTAAATTTCTTTTTTTGCCGGTTACGTTTCCAGTTTTTTACAAATGGTATTTCTAATATTTTTGCTTTTAATCCCATATTAATGGCTTTATTCCTTAAATTTGATTTATAAAATCGTTTAAAAGTACAAAATTTACTGAATCTTAGGCGGTTTTCGGAATCACTTTTAATTAAACCGCCTAGATTCTTTATGCTGAGTGGAGAATAAAGGATTCCAATAATAATTGCGATCAATAGTCGCAGCATAAAATAGTTTTATAGAATGAAAGTGCTTTTTATTTCCTCCTGGTATCCAAATAGTACCAATCCTTTAAAAGGGGTTTTTGTAAAAAAGCATGCAGGGGCAATTAAATCGGCCGGGGTTGAAATAGAAATTTTGGCTTTAACTGTAAGTTCTTCGAAGAAATTTTTTGAGAAGAAAGTAAGTAAAACGGTAGATGAGAATGGTATTGTCACTCATGTTATTGAATTGAACTCACGGTTTTACAAAATCATACATGTTGATTTGATTTTGCAATTCGGTTTCCTGAAAAAATATTTTTATAAAAGCGTAAAACCAGCATTCAAGCCCGATATAATTCATTCAAATGTTTTATTTCCTGCTGCTATCATGGGTTATTGGTTATCGAAAAAAGAAAAGTTACCTCATGTAATAACCGAACACTGGAGTAAAGTTGATAATTTTTTGCATAAAAGTATTTATTCGAATGTGGGAAAAAAAGCATATAACACTGCTTCCTTTACAACAGTAGTATCAGAATTTTTAAGAAAAAGCCTAAGCAAACATTTTACGGATCCCGGAAAAATTAAAGTGGTGCCCAATGTGGTGAACACAACTACTTTTTCATTCAAAGCTAAATCTTCAAATGAGAAATTAGTTTTTTGTTGCATTGCGAATTGGGGAAATCCGAAGAGGCCGGATTTAATATTTAAAGGAATTCACGAATTTTCTAAAATCAGTAATAAGAAAATTAAGTTGATTGTTATTGGAGAAGGTTCGTTGATTGAAGAACAGAAAAAACACAAATGGGATTTTGAGATCAGTTATGTGGGAAATATTTCTCCTGACCAAATCGCCGTACAATTACATAAATCAGATTATTTTTTGCATGCCAGTAACATGGAAACTTTTTCAATTGTAATTGCAGAAGCTCTTGCAACCGGCACGCCCGTTCTGGCTTCAAATGTTGGCGCGATTCCCGAACTAATTAATGAAGAAAATGGTTTGTTGTGTAATAATGATATTGAGAGCTGGACAAAATCAATAAAAGAAATAACAACTTTATCTTTCGATAATAAGAAAATAAGTGAAGAAGCGAAAAATTACGATCAGGAGAAAATTGGAAATAAATTTCTGACCATTTATAAGTCGCTTTAAAGAATGAGCATTTCAAAAACAATAGCAAGAAAATTAGTATTTCCGACTTTAGTTGGCCTCCGGTTTGATAAGCTTTGGTTATCCGGTTCTAACGGTAATTGTGTGATTATTAATTTTCACGGTGTAACGAATGTTATTGGAAATCGTTTCAATAACCGCCATTTGGATGTTAGGGAGTTCAATAAAATCATTAAATATTTAAAAAATAATTTCAAGATCGTTAGCTTGGAAGAAATTTTTGAGATCCATCGTTCTAAAACAAAACCAAAGCAAAAAACTGTCGCACTTACTTTCGATGATGGATATATAAATAATTTCACACAAGCTCTTCCTGTTTTGAAAAAACATAATGTCCCTGCAACATTTTATTTAATTTCGAAAGGGCTAGTTGACGATTCGTATTATGTATGGCCTGATATTATTGATCTGGTTCAAAAGAACGTCAAAGAAAATATTGTTTTGGATAGTGGAATCTTTAAATACCCAGGGTTTTATTGCAGTGAATTAAAACTCAGCCTTGTTGATTTTTTAAAATCCTGTGGTTCGAAACGAGAGAAATATATTCAGGAATTATCAGACAAATATCCATTTTACAAAGATGTTGCAAA
>DATMPR010000138.1:0-4286 GCA_035567575.1 Bacteroidia bacterium | reverse complement strand
TTATGGATATTGGCGGAGGCAGCACCGAATTTATTATTGCAAATGCCGATACTATTTTTTGGAAAAAGAGTTTTTTATTAGGTGCAGCAAGATTATTGGAATTTATTAAACCATCGGATCCTATTACTGAATCTGAATCTAAACGTCTGTTTAATTATTTTGATGAACAGCTAATACCTCTTTTAGATGCCTGTAAAAAATATAAACCTGTAGAGTTAATTGGTTCATCAGGCGCTTTTGATTCAATTGTTGATATGATGGCCGGAGAATACAATGAAGAAACCTTATCCGATAAAAAAACAGAATACGATATCGATCTGATAAAATATTTTCCTTTATCAAAAAAAATCATTGCGTCAACTTACAATCAAAGACTAAAAACAAAAGGTCTAATTGAAATGCGTGTGGATATGATCGTGATATCATGTCTGTTTGTAGATTATATTTTAACCCGGCTGGATCTGAAAAAATTAAGAGTTTCAACCTATTCACTAAAAGAAGGGGTTCTCTTTAATATTACCTAAATTTGTGGCATGACCAAAGTACTTGTTATAGATGATGAAAAAGCAATTCGCAGAAGCATAAAAGAAATTCTGGAATTTGAAAAATACGAGGTGGATGAAGCCGAAGACGGGGCTCAGGGATTTACCATGGCGCAAAAAAATAATTACGATATTATTTTAAGCGATATTAAAATGCCTAAAATGGACGGACTCGAACTGCAAAACAAATTAAATGAGAATAATATAAATAGCGCGCTTATCATGATGAGTGGTCATGGTACAATTGATACTGCTGTTGATGCCGTTAAAAAAGGTGCTTTCGATTTTTTAGCAAAGCCCATTGATCTGAACCGGCTTTTAGTTACCATAAGAAACGCTTTAGATAAAAACATTCTCGTTAGCGAAACAAAACAACTTAAAAAGAAAATAAATAAAACTTACGACATAATTGGTGAATCAAAAGCCATTAAAGATATTAAAGAGTTAATTGAAAAAGTTGCACCGACCGAAGCCCGCGTTTTAATTACCGGCAATAATGGAAGCGGAAAAGAATTAGTAGCCCGCTGGCTGCACGAAAAAAGCAACCGTGCATCCGGACCGTTAGTTGAAGTTAACTGCGCCGCAATTCCAAGTGAATTAATAGAAAGCGAATTATTTGGTCATGAGAAAGGTGCGTTTACGAGCGCTATTGCACAACGCAGGGGAAAATTTGAACAAGCGGAAGGCGGAACTATTTTTTTAGATGAAATTGGCGATATGAGTTTATCGGCGCAGGCAAAAGTATTGCGTGCTTTACAAGAAAATAAAATTAGCAGAGTAGGCGGCGATAAAGAAATAAAAGTAAATGTCCGGATCCTCGCTGCTACAAATAAAGATCTGAAAAAAGAAATTGCAGCCGGAAATTTCCGCGAAGATCTGTTTCACCGGTTAAGTGTGATCCTCATTCACGTACCGGCACTTAACGATCGCCTTGACGATATTCCTTTACTCGCTAAACATTTTTTAACCTTGATCTGCGAAGACAATGGTATCCCGGTAAAATCAATTGCTAACGATGCGATAAAAGAATTACAAAAACGTGATTGGTCCGGTAATATCCGCGAATTCAGGAATGTAATTGAACGTTTAATAATTTTGGGCGGAAAAGAAATTACAGCTGCTGAGGTAAAACAATTTTGTTAACTGGCATTCATAAATTTTTGCCACGAAAACACAAAGGCACAAAATCCCACTAAATTTTATTGATCTTTTTTGTAGGATGATTTAGTGTTTTAGAGCTTTTGTGGCTATATCAATGAGGTTTAATCGAAGTTGATATATTTCATTAACCACTCATAGTAACTTTGCTTTTTGTAATTAGGATCATACACTTTTTTATTGCGCTTTTTCCCCAATTGTTTCAGGTCTGTAACAAACAATTCAGGATAACTTAAAGTAGGATTCATTAACCATTTAAAATGACGCTTGAAAAAATTTAATTCTGCCCCCGGAAATTTAGTGATGTCCATTTGCGGCAATAAAGCTTTAGTAGTTTTCCTGAATTCAGTATAATTATGTTTTTTTAACTCCGCGCTTCCCCAATCTTTTAATAATTCCATCCCGATATGAAACGTAAGATGTTTATCGTTAAACAACACGGGTTTTTCGGCGAAACAAAATAAGTTATAAAACAGATCATTCCCGACAAATGGAATCCCAATACAAGTATTGTTTAAAATAAATTTTGGGAATAAAGTCCGTTTAAAAATAAACATGTCAAAACCAACATGCGGTTTCCCTAACTCACTATAAATGGAATCTAAGTCTTCAACTTTATTTAACGTGCTTTTTATTCTGCGGCGGTTTATAACAATGGCATCATGTCCGCTTTTAATGTATTCGTCAATGGCTGAATAAAATTGCGGCATAATTCCAATATCGGCATTTGAATAAATAATATAATCCGCATCTGAATTATGATAAGCAATTTGCAAAATATCTTTTAATAAAGGCAAAGCTTTTTTATTATTTAAATTACCAATATCTAAAATACTTTTTTCTAACGGCGATACTAATTTAAAATTCGTTTCAGTTTTAACAGGAAAATCTTTATGATAACAAAGTAATTGTTCAATTTGGTGGGAAGAAGAATGGTTTTTAGCTCTCACAAAAGAGGCTAAGGTCACCTTCTGAATTTCAAAAAAGGATTTGTTCTCCAATTCTGAAACAACATTAATAATATGTGCGAAGCTGTTCATCCTTTAAGGCGATCTAACCAATTTTTCCTCTAATGTAAGAATATAATAGACTTGATTTTATTACGGAACTGAATAATTTAGAAAATCAAAGATATTAATTATATATTAGCAAAGGAATTTCCTTGTTTAAAATTGAAAAGCATGAATAAAAATGAAATAACAGCAGAAGTAAGAAGTTTTGTGACTGAAAAATTATTTCGTGGTAGCACACCATCTGATTTCACAAACGATACTCCTCTAATTAGCACACGGTTATTAGACTCAATAGTTGTGTTAGGGCTGGTTAGTCACCTTGAAGAAAAATTTAACGTCGAATTTGAAGCTCATGAGGTTACCGTGGATAATTTGGACACCATTAATTTAACTGCCAATTTTATATCTCAGAAATTAGCAAAATAATTACTAAAAATCTTGTTGCCGGCGGCGGTAAGGTATTTTTGTTAGATGAAAATAACAGAACCATAAATTACAATGAATTACTGATTTGTTCCAGCGGATTCAAATCATGGCTTCAAAGTATTTCTCCCGATCTGAAAAACCAACCTATTGCTATTTGGGGCGACAAAAACACGGCGCTAATCTCTTTTTTATTTGCCTTGCTTCAAACTGAGAATGGATATCTCCCGATAAATCCCGAGTGGCCGGCAGAGCGGATCAAATTTATTTTTAAACAAGTGAATTTGCGCGGATGTATCATCGAAAATAAATATATGGTTAAAGCGACAGAAGTTTTAACTGAATTAAATGTTGAATACCAAGAATTCAGAATTAATGAAGATTACACTTTTATCAAAGCAAACGATATTAAAATAACCTATCCAAAGAACTTAGCCTATATTTTATTTACATCCGGATCAATGGGTTTTCCAAAAGGAATTGTTCATTGTGCCGATGGCATGAACGCGTTTTTAAATTGGTGTAAAAAAGAATTTACTAAATATAAGGTCAGCCGTTTCGTATCCATAGCGCCTTTAAATTTTGACTTGTCGGTGTTCGATCTGTTTTTTCCTGTGATCGCAAAAAAGAGTTTGTATTTACCAGAGCAATCAACAATTTCCAATACACGACATTTTGCACAATATATTTTTAAAAATAAAATAGAAGCAATTTATACTACGCCGTCTTATTTAAAATTATTAATTGAAACGGGACAATTAAATAAACACAATTTCAGTTTCATGAAATTGGTTCTTATTGCCGGCGAACAATTAAGTTACGAATTGGCAAAGGAATTAAAAAAACATTTTAAGAAAGCTGCTTTTTATAATTTATACGGACCAACAGAAACGAATGTCTGCACGCATCAGAAAATTGATTTCAGTAAAATTAAAAGCAAGGATATTGTTGTTCCGATAGGAAAAGCTTGCTATGCCGGCAGCGTTAAGCAAAATAAAAGCTCCGAACTTTTATACAAGGGTAAATTGTTAATGAAAGCTATTATTGATGAAAACGGAATTCATGTTTTTAAATCGCGCAGTTCATTTAATACCGGTGACAAAGTAAAAAAACTGAACAATGGTAATTTTGAATTTATTGGAAGGGGCGA
>DATMPR010000137.1:0-3147 GCA_035567575.1 Bacteroidia bacterium | reverse complement strand
CGCTTACATTTTAAAATATAAGAACGTATCGAACGAAAATAAAATTGTAAAAGGTAATGTTACCTTAATACGTTAAACACGAATTGGACAAAAGATTTTTATGAAAAAAATAAGCATCATTCCTTTCATTTTATTATCAATTTTTACTCTTGATCTAAAATCGCAGGACATACATTTAGCGCAAATTCAGGAAGCACCATTGGTTTATAATCCGGCTAACACAGGATTTTTTGCAGGTTACTATAGAGTTGTTGCCGGTTACCGTAACCAGTGGGCATCAATGGGCAAACCTTATCAAACAATGGGTTTATCAGTTGATGGCGGTATTTTCAGGAACCGTTACAAAAATGCTTTTTTAGGATTAGGTTTAAATATATTTAATGATAAAGCAGGTGCCGCCGCGATCCAGATGACAAATGTGAATTTTAATATCTCCGCGATATTAAAAACCTCTAAAAGAACAATTTTTGCTGCAGGTATTTACGGAGGCGTTTCAATGAATACCGGTAAATATTCAAATCTTACTTATGCCAGTCAGTTTAACGGTACTGAAATTGATCCTTCATTGTCTTCACAAGAATCTGTAAACTATCATAGCTTCACAAATTCTGATTTTGGTGCAGGTTTAGCTTACGAATATTCTAATTTAAAAACGCATAACGACCGTGATGACATTAAGAGTATTCGTATTGGTGTTGCTGCCTATCACTTAAATAAAGCTCCTCAAAGTTTCGGAAGTAATACTTACACTACTACAACCGGTCTTTCAATTACAAAAGACCCTTACATTTTACCAACGCGTTATGTAGCTTCTATCATATCAAGATTTGATATCAATAATACTAAAATATCAATTACGCCAACTATTATTTACATGAGGCAATCAACTGCAAATGAAATAACAGCCGGAACTTATGTAAAATACCGTTTTAAGAATGGTACAAAAATTACAGGAGAGAAAGTTGAGAACTCAATTGGTGTTGGTTTATTTTACCGTGTGAATGATGCCATTATACCTCAGATGTTAATTGACATGGGTAATTATGCCATTGGAATTTCTTACGATGCCAACGTATCGAGCTACAGAAAAGCTTCGAGAACTGTTGGTGGTTTTGAAATATCATTACGTTTCAATAAATTAGCTGATGCTTTATTTAATAAGCGCAGCGAATACTCTAAAGCAAAGAAATAGCCCCGTATTTCTTTTTTTAATTTTTAAATTATGAAGAATAGATCTTCTTTGATTGTCATTACAATTTTAACTCTGGCCTGCGCCGCTTCGTATTATTTGTATAAAAACAAAACTTCCGGCAGCACAGTTGATAAAGACGCGCGTGATTTTAAAATTGAAGACACTGCTTCGGTTACCAAAATTTTTATTGCCGATAAAAATGATCACAGCATTACTTTAGAGCGCACAAAAACAGGATGGGTAACACCACACGGATACCCATGCCGAGCCGATGCCATTAATCTTTTATTGTACACCATGAAAATGCTGGACGTAAAATCTTTGGTATCAAAAAATGCAAAACCCGGGGTTATCAATTACATGGTTGGTCACGCCATTAAGGTTCAGGTGTATAGTGGTGATGAGTTGATAAAACAATATTATGTTGGACACGAGAACGCAGATAACGATGGCACTTACATGATCCTGACTAATATTAGAAGCGGAAAAAATTACGAAGACCCTTTTTTGATGTGCATTCCGGGCTTCAATGGCTATTTATCATCACGCTATTTTATGAGTGAAAATGAATGGCGCGAGCGGTTGGTAATTAATTACACTCCGCCTCAATTAAAAGCGATCAAACTTGAATTTGCCGAACATCCTGATTCTTCTTACGTAATTAAACTGAATAGCACTACCAGTTTCGAATTGCAAAAATTAAATGGCACGCCAATACCATTCGACGAAGTAAAAATGAAACAATACCTGGTGTATTTTCAAAATATCAGTTACGAAAAATTGCTGACCAATGCGAATAATAAATTGGTTGATTCAGTCCGGAACGCGATACCTTACATAAAAATGAGTATTACCGATGCTAAAAATGAGACAAGGCAATTTAATTTCGTGCGCAAAAATTCAACTCCTGAATTAAATGTGAAATACGGCGTGCATTACATTTATGATCCTGACAGATTGTTCATGCATTACAATTCCGGAAAAGATGTAACGCTGATACAGTATTACGTATTCGGTAAAATTCTTCAAACCTATGGGTATTTCCTCCCGAAAATTGCTGTTAAAAAGTAGTTCAAAACTAAAGTCATTATTATAGGTGTTTTTTAAAGCGAAACTTACATTTGTTATGTAGAAAATGGCGGTAAATCAAACTTTACTGCTGTTTTAGTATTAATGTTCACTGACAAAATTAGACTTATGAATTTCGTAGTTTCATCCACCTCCTTACTTAAACACTTAAAAGCCGTTAGCGGCGTATTGAACACTAATAACACTATTCCGATCCTCGATTGTTTTTTGTTTGAAGTAAATGATAGCGAGCTTACCATTTCAGCGAGTGATATGGAAACCACAATTACAACAGCTTTAAAAGTGGAAGCAAAACAAGGCGGCTCTTTAGCAATTCCTGCAAAAACTTTACAAGAAGCTTTATCAAGTTTGCCCGAACAGCCTATTTCTTTTATTATCGATACAAAAAAGTTTTCTGCAAAGTTAAAAACAGAAACAGGTGATTACACCTTAACAGGACATAACGGCGAAGAATATCCAAAAATGCCAAAGTTAGATTCGCAATCTTCCATTGTAATTAAAAGTGACATTTTAAGTTCCGCGATCAACAAAACTATTTTTGCAACAGGGAATGATGATCTTCGTCCGGTAATGAGCGGCGTGTTTTGTCAGTTTACCGAAGCAAATACAATTTTTGTAGCGACAGATGCACATAAGTTAGTTCGCTACATCCGCAACGATGCGAAGGCCGGTGCATCAACATCTTTTATCATGCCAAAAAAACCATTGAATGTTTTAAAAACTTTATTGGCGGGAATTGATGATGCGGTGAAAGTGGAGTTCAATAAAACAAACGCGTTATTTTCTTTTGGAAATATTAATTTAGTTTGCCGCTTGATCGATGGGAAATATCCGAACTACGAAGCAGTAATTCCAAAACAAAATCC
>DATMPR010000136.1:0-3457 GCA_035567575.1 Bacteroidia bacterium | reverse complement strand
TGTTGAGCGCAGGATATTATGATGCATATTATAGCAAAGGACAAAAAGTAAGAAAGTTATTGCAGCAAAAAACATTTGATATTTTAAAACAATACGATTTTATAGTAACCCCTTCAACGCCAGGAACAGCATTTGAGTTTGGCAAAAATAGTGCGGATCCTATTAAAATGTATTTAGAAGATATTTTTACTGTTCAGGCAAACATTGCAGGCATCCCTGCAATTTCTGTTCCATGTGGTAAACATAGTAACGGTTTACCAATGGGAATTCAATTAATGGCCAATTATTTCGAAGAAGCGAAATTATTTCAATTGGCATCAACAATAAAATAATTATTGATTTTTCTCCGTAGTTTTAGCCTGATCCAATTCCATGTTTACCTTACCGCCTTTTATAGGTTCAATTTTCGATTCTTTAAATGTTTCTCCCCAAACTAATTTAAATGGTACTTTTTGCATATCACCAGCGCCTTTTAATTCTTTAAGTTCAACATTAAAATCATCACTTTTACCTTTTTCAAGTAATGTTCCTTTATTACGGTTAACGTTTGCATTTTCTTGTCCTTTTGGCATTATAGCAACGCATTTACCCGGTGCTAAAATACCAATGGCATCACCATTATAAGCACATTCAAATTTTAAAACACTTTTATCAGTTCGTAAATCAGATTTTTTCAGATTGCATTTAAAATTACCGGCAGTAAAATCTTCATTGGCGACCGGCAATTTAAAATCTTCACATTTTACGGCCGGAGAATTAGCTGAAACTTTGTAAACGTTTTTAATTTCAACGGTGTATTTCTCTTCCTGTAAACCGGTTCCTTTCACATCAATTACTTTTCCTCCTTCTTCATTGGGTAAAATAATAAATTGTTTATCCTTACCCGTCAGTTCTTGAGAACCAATTTTAAAGATCACATCCGCAGGTTTAAAGATCAGGTAATCATTGGTCTTATTAAAAACACGGACCTTAAACTTCGAATACATGTTTTCATTAACCGCATCATCAATATAAATTTTATAATCGTCTGTTTCCAGGGTTGCCTGCTTATAGCAAAATGCGTATTTAGGGTCGATGCCTTTCTTTTTATCTTGTGCGTTAATTACTAAGGATAAGGCCATAAGACCACCTATAAAAAATCTTTTCATACCGGGTTTATTTTATACAAATGTAAAAAAGCTATGATCAAAACAACATTTTAAAGCGCTATTTTATTAAAAAAACTAAATATTGTTTAGTATTTAAAAAGCATTATATTTATAAAAAAAATAACCCATTTATGAAAGCTAAATTAATTATAACAGCCATGCTTTTTTATTGCATGTCTGATTTTGCACAAGTGCAATTGAACAATGGTCCTGAGTTGGATAACGACCGGGATAATAAAATGAACCGCATGTTAGGCGGAGATGATAATAGTTTTTATTGCTACAGGATCAGAAGTAAAGGAAAAGGAACATCATTTTTCATTGAGAAGTACAATAAAAAAACACTGAAGCCTGATTTTTCTAAAGAAGTTAACTTAACCGAAGAAGGGCAAACTAAAATTGAAGATGTTGAATATGCTCAAGGCAATGTTTTTATTTTCAGAAGAGAGTATGATAAAAAGGCTGATAAAATGACTTTGTTTTTTCAAACAGTTTCTTCAAGCGGGGTAGTTTCTCAGGATCTCAAAGAAATAACAGCTATTTCGGCTGACCATTACGAGTTTGTTGATTTTGATATTTTCCCGAATGCCAGTCAAACCAAATTTATAATCAAAGCTTCACATAAAGCGAATAAAACTGATTCATACAAAACGGATTTTATTTTGATGGATGCAGTTAGCATGAAAAAACTTTGGACTAAAACCGTAAATCAAAAATTACATGGTAATGGCACTAGCGCAGGTGCCATAGCTTCAAATATTATTTTTGGAACCGGTATTAACTCGGAAGCTGAAGGCGTAGGTTTTTTAGGATTATTTTTAGATGAGAAAGATAATATTTATTGGGGATATAACGGTTTAGCTAAAACTGCCACTGAAAAAGAAAAACGTTACCGCTTAAATTTATTTACTTTAAATGCAGGCGACCAAACTGAAAAACAATTGGAGCTGACTTTTGATGATGATTATTTGGTAAGCGACATTGAATTTTCTAAAACCGGTGCTAATGAAATTGTTTTAGGGGGATTCATTAAAGATGTAATTGAAAGAAAAGGCCGTGATTTAGTAAAATGCGGAATTTTTAGTTTCAAAATTAATACTGCTTCTAATTCTGTTACTGCTAAAACATTTAAATTTTTTGATGATAATATGTTAGCAGCATTAGAGTCTAACGCAAGAAGATCACGCTGGTTCAAATATAAATTAGATTATATCATTCCTGTTGGTGATGCTACTTATTATGTTGGTGAGCAATATAGCGAACAATATATGCGAAACAGCAATAGTGGTTACGGTGGTGGATTTGGCACGAGCAATGGCTACTGGTTATACGAATATCAGGATGTGATCATTGCAAAATTAAATGCAAAAGGCGAATTTGAATGGATAAAAAATTCTCCTCTGCGGAATGTAATGCAATTAAATAGCGGAGCTCCTGCTCACGTGTTCAAACAATATATTGCTTATGCAACCTCTAAAAATTTATACATTTTAAATGACGATCATCCTAAAAACATTGAACGTTATGCGAAAGCGGATTTTGAACCAAGTGATTTGAAAACAGTACGTGGAATTCACGGTTCGAACTTTGTCTGCAATGTTGTTTCGTTAGCGGATGGAAAAGTAACTAATCGTGTGGTTTTAATGAAAAATGAAGATTATTGTTTTGCACCAATTCAGGAAAGAAATCCGCAATTTATTCCTCCATCTGATTGCGAAATTTTTGTGCCGGGAAAAGATAATACAATTTATATCTATACCGAAGATTCAGGCAGAGACCGCTTCGCGACAATTAAATTTGATTAAGAATAAGTTTAAAAATAAAAACTCCCGCCGTTCGTCAGGCTCACGATGATAGCGGGAGTTTTTTTGTAAGGTATGATTATGAAATTGTATAAATTATTTTTCTTTCTCACTATTATAAATTCCGGTTTGTCAGCTCAGCAAAACCTTAGGGAGAATTTTACGCCTTTAAAATCTGTGGGTGAATTGCCCGAAATATTCACACAAAATATCAGAAATGTTATTAAAAGTGAAATTACAGAACTTAATAAAGGCAAGGAAAATGACAAAGCACTAAAAACAATTTATTTAACCGAAGCTAATTACGAAATAGAGAAAATTATAAAAAGCGGAAATACTCTTATTAATGATGAGATCACAAAATACCTTAATAAATTAAAAGATGTTGTTTTAGTTAATGACCCGGTCTTAAAAAGCAAACTAAACGTTTTCACTTTAAAGTCAACAGTAGTTAATGCTTATAGTTACGATAAAGGATATGTCTTTTTTGATGTGGGTTTAATTGCA
>DATMPR010000135.1:0-3937 GCA_035567575.1 Bacteroidia bacterium | reverse complement strand
ACGCGGGAAGGTTATCAAAGGGAGATAAGTCAGAAGACCTGCCACTAACACAATTTTGTAGCTTTCGGGAAGAAAAGCGGACGAAGACGATTTATTACTGATTGTTTTTTGTTCCCGTATTGTTGCATCATTTATTTATGTTAAATAATTGAGCAAAAAAATAAATAAACGTCATGCGCTAAGCATGTTCTTATGTTTTGGAATTGTTCAGGCAATTTCCCAAACCAAAGACAGTTCTGCAATTTCCCTAAAGGAAATTGAGATCACTGGTATTCAATCCAAACAATTTATAGCAGGAAAAAAAATACAGCAATTCGATTCGCTCACCAAACAAAATTTCAGCAATAGTAATTTAGCCGAACTCCTATCGGTTAATTCTCCGATTTTTATAAAAAATTATGGCCCGGGTAATTTAAGTACCAGCAGCTTCAGAGGCGGTAATGCATCACAAACATCTGTATTGTGGAATGGTTTTAACATTCAGAATAATATGCTCGGACAAAACGACTTTTCGCAGCTGCCAAATTTTATTTTTGATGATATTGGCATTGAATATGGCGGTTCAGCTTCAGTTTGGGGAAGCGGTGCAATGGGAGGAAGTATTCATCTAAACAATAAACCAAAATTTAACCAGGGACTTTTTACTTCCATGAATATAGGCATCGGAAGTTATGGTGCACGAAAATCAAATACTGCCATACATTATTCAGGAAAAAAATTCAGTTCCACAACTAAAGTGTATTTAAATGAGTCGAAAAATAATTTTGAGTATTTAGATACAACGGTAAAACATCAAACACATTCTGATTATAATATTAGAGGGTTTTTGCAGGAACTAAGTTTTCTTTTTCTAAAGAATCAAAAAATAACCGCCAGAGCCTGGTATAATGTTTCTAACCGCAACTTCCCTCCTACTTTAGAAAATAAAAAAAGTGCCGCTTCACAATTGGATGAAAATTTAAAGTTAAGTGCTGATTGGATCTATCAGGGTAAAAAAATAACACCTGCAATAAGATTCGCCTGTTTTGATGATGTTTTAAATTACACTGATAGTACCGCCAAATTATTTTCAAATAGCAAAATAAAAACTTTGATCACTGAAGGCGACGTAAATTATTTGATCAATTCTAATCACAAAATTTATTTTGGCGCTAATTACACAAATTACGTCGCACAAACATTAAATTATGTTAAGCCAAATCAAAGCATGAGTAAGGAAGCCATTTTGGTGGGCTATCATTTAAATTATTTTGAACAAAAATTAAATTTTGATTTAAACCTACGGAAAGAATTTTCAAGCGCATTTACAATTCCTTTAACAGGAAGTGCAGGTTTATCCTATCAATTACTAAAACCAATGCCTTCGGCAGGCAGGCAAATAAAATTAAAAGCCAACGCGGCTAAGGTTTACCGTTTGCCAACTCTTAATGATCTGTATTGGAACCCAGGTGGTAACCCCAACTTAAAACCTGAAGATGGCTATACTTACGAGGGAAGTTTAGAAATAAAATTGCCTTTCAAAAATTTCTTACTGGAAAGTGAAATGACCTATTTCAATAAAAACATAAATAACTGGATCTATTGGGTGCCTGGCGCAGGAGGAAATCCAACTCCGATCAATTTACTAAAAGTTTATAGCAGAGGAACCGAAACATCCAGCTTTATAACTTACAAACAAGATAAAATAAAATGCAAAATTGGTTTTAACAGCACTTATGTTTTATCCACCTCGCTTCAATCCAATATAGCAAATGATGCTTCGGTAAATAAACAACTTATATACACGCCGCGTTATAATTACGGCGGAAGTTTTTCTTTCTCATTAGATAAATTCAGCATTTCTTATTATCACAATTATATTGGTTACCGTTTCACAACCAGTGACAACACATCCTGGCTAAAACCTTATACTTATGCCAATTTAAAAGTTGCTTATGGATACGGCTTTCAGAAAATAAATGCAATTGTTTCATTCAATATAAATAATTTATACAATTCAAGTTATGTTGTTATTGCACAGCGGCCAATGCCATTGCGGAATTACGAAATAAGTTTAACCCTAACCTATCATAAACCCATTAAAGCAGAACAAAGTTCACTTTAGTATTAACCATATAAAAACAAAATATAAATCAAAAAAATCAATAACTATGAAAAAAACAATTACACTTTTTGCGCTCTTAATTTTCGGAATCACTAAATCCCAAAATGTTGCAGACTTCGAAAGTTTTTCATTACCGGCCGATTCATTTTACTATAATGCAGGCGGCGCCGACTGGCAAACAACAAATGCTTCGTTTCAATACGACTGGACAACAAGTTTTGGCGGATATTGGAGCGGTGGTTTTGCTTATACCAATATTGTAAATGTGGATAGCGGTAATTACCGTCACTTATACAATTGCTCAGCAGGTAAAGGTTATAACCTATCAAATTATTACGCAACCGGTCAGCCCCGTAGTTTTATAAGAGTAAAATCACCATACAATGGTGTTAATGGTTTTTATGTTACCAATACAACTTATGCTTATATGTCGATGAAAAACGGAGATTCTTTCGCGAAAAAATTTGGCGGTGTAAGCGGAAATGATCCTGACTTTTTTAAACTTACAGTAAGAGGATATAGGGCCGGCACTTTGAAACCTGATAGCACAGAATTTTATTTAGCCGACTACCGTTTTAGTAATAATTCGCTCGATTATATTTTAAAAAGCTGGCAATGGGTTGATTGTACCAATTTGGGTGCAGTTGATAGCGTTACTTTTTTCATGTATTCAAGCGATAATAGCAGTTTCGGCATGAATACGCCTGCTTATTTCAGTATTGATAATTTTACAACGGCACAAGGTGTGGGTATTGCAGAAGTTTCTTCTTTTAACTCGGTAAACTTATTTCCAAATCCAGCCAATGGTATTGTGAATTTAAATTTAAGATCAGAAAATGCGTTTAATGCTACTATTAAAATTTACAATTCAATTGGAGCGTTAGTAAAAACTGAAACCGTTGATTTTAATTCAGGATTAAATAATTACTCAATGGATTTAAGCAGTTTAAGTAACGGAATGTATTTTATTGAAATAGCCGGAGAAAATAAAAAACAAAACTTCAAACTAATTAAAAATTAAAATGAGAATTAAATTTTTTGTCTTACTGATTTTTATTGCCATAAATACATTTGCACAATTTCCCGGAATTGTTGGATCTGTGGGAACAACGGCAATGTATAAGGACAGCAGCGCATTTGTCGCTTGGGGAAAAATGTGCAATATAACCAGAGGATATCAGGACATTAGCAATACCTCATTAGGTTACGCAAATGCTGGCGATAGTTCAAAAGCAATTGCAAAAGCTGATGGAAGTACTGTAAGTTTAGGTGATGGCGGTTCAGCCATTGTTACATTTTCTGCTCCGATAAAAAACGGTCCGGGTTTTGATTTTGCAGTTTTTGAAAATAGTTTTAATGGTACATTTTTAGAATTAGGTTTTATAGAAGTAAGCAGTGATGGATTAAATTTTTTCCGCTTCCCTCCTACCAGTAATTCACAATACACTCTTCAGTATGGCAATTCAGCATCAATTGATGCAACTAAATTAAATAACTTAGGAGGAAAATATCGTATTTTATATGGAACGCCATTTGATCTGCAGGAATTGACCGGAATTCCTCAATTAAATGTGAGTGCAATTACTCATGTAAAAATCATTGATGTTGTTGGAAGTATTACAGCACCGTATGCGACTTACGATAAAAACAACAACCCGGTTAACGATCCTTGGCCAACACCTTACCCTTCTTCGGGATTTGATTTAGATGCGGTTGGGGTGATTAATCAGGCTGCTGTCGGAATAAATGAATTGGAGAAGAATGATTTTGTTAGGATCTATCCGAATCCAGTTAATTCAAAATTTAAGATTCAAGATTTAAAGATTGAGGGCA
>DATMPR010000134.1:0-7024 GCA_035567575.1 Bacteroidia bacterium | reverse complement strand
ATAATAAAAACAAGAAAAAATTCCCAACAAAACTAAAAAGGTCCGAACTATCATAGTGACTTTAAAAATTAACGGAGGTGTTGGACCTTCAAATGTTAAGGAGTTTTTAAAAAAGGCTTTACTCAAATTCTGCAATGGAATTTTCACATAATAAGTAAAAGGATGAGTCGCTTTGAAATTATGTTCAAGTAAATCAAATCCCCGGTTTATCAGAGCATCATATTTTCCGCTGCTATCGATCTTCTCGGGATCATTTCTGTTTCGCCATATCGAAAATCCTGAACCCTTCCGCTGAGCTAAAACAACAAGATCAGTTGCGATTTTTTTTTCTGTTGGTGTGCTGAATATTTCATCCGGAAAATGAATTTCCTTTTCCAGATCATAAATGTAGATCCAGCAATCCTCGGCATCACAATTATGCCAGCTATATATCCACGACATATATCCAAGTATATCACCGCTATATTCCCTGTATCCGGCTGACAAAGGTTTCACTAAAACAATTTTATCAGATCTGATGTAATTTCGGATGGGCCAGGGCAAATACAATACAAACATTACCAAGATCAAAGAAAAATAATATTTCAAATTTATTTTGTAATTGCGCGCTAAATAAAAAAAACAAATAGGTGTCAGAAGAATTAATGTTTCGCGGATAAAAAATGCCGCAACAAGTGAAACACCAAGCAAAATGAATTGTTTTAAATTTGTTTTTAAAAAAACTAATTGATGAAAGACGAGGATAATTGAAAAAAGTGACAGATAATCTACGTCAGTTCTTACAACAAAATAAGTGTTAAGCGGAAACATAACATAACACCATACAACTATCAATGCGGTCCTTTGATCAAAAAAATTCTGAATTATCTTAAAGATCATCACGCCCGCGAAAAGATCCAATACAATTTGGAATAAAGCAAACGCCGTGTAAGCTTTCGGTATCCCAAACAATAGATAAAAGAATCCCCAAATAAAAGGAATACCGGGCAAGCGGCCGTAAGATGCAGGTTCGTATCCCGGAGTATGCGTGTATTCCCCTGTATTTATAAGATTAATAAATGAATTAGTATAAGAAAAAGCATCTCTGGCAATTAGCAGATCATCGCCATATACTGCAGGACCAATAACAAATAAATAAATAATTTTAATCGTAAAGCCAACGGCAAGCGCTATAAATAGCGGGAAGATAATTAACGGCTTCTGTTTTTTTCCGGTCAATTCTATTAAGTATAGAAATTATAAAACTAAACGTCCACGTGATCAAACTGCATTTTGCTCAGCTTATAATACAATCCGTTTTCATTTAAAATTAATTCTTTGTGAGTTCCGCTTTCAGTAACTTGTCCTTCGTGTAACACTACAATTCTATCGGCATTTTTTATTGTAGATAAACGGTGCGCGATCACGATCGAAGTTCTTCCAACCATTAATTTATCTAAAGCTTCCTGCACCAAACGTTCGCTTTCACTATCTAAACTGCTTGTTGCTTCATCTAAAATTAAAATGCTTGGATTTTTTAAAACCGCGCGGGCAATAGCAACACGCTGACGTTGTCCGCCCGACAATTGAATTCCTCTGTCACCAACAATGGTTTCAAATTTATCAGGAAAACTTTCAATGAAATCGTAGGCATTTGCTTTTTTAGCGGCTTCAACAATTTCTTCCATAGTTGCGTTTGGTTTGCCGTACAGAATATTTTCGCGGATGCTTCCTCCAAACAATAAAACATCTTGTGGTACAATTGCCATTTGCTCGCGCAATTCGGTCAGATCATAATCGGTAGATCTTTTTCCGTCGATCGAATATTCGCCGCTGTTAATTTCGTAAAAACGTAAAGCTAAAGATGCGATGGTTGATTTACCGCTGCCGCTGCTTCCTACTAATGCCATTGTTTCTCCGGCATTAATTTTAAACGAAACACCTTTAAGAACTTCAAAATCTAAACGCGTTGGATACGTGAAGTGCACATTTTTAAATTCAACATTACCTTTAATTCGTTTTTCGTTTTTAGTATGACTGTCTAATTTAATTTTTTCATGCTCGCCGTTAATAATTTCAAATACGCGGTCAGTTGCGCCGAGTGCACGTTGTATGGAAGCAATTTGTTCCGGTAGACCGCCAAGAGAACCTGCTACAAAAAGAGAGAGTAATAAGAATTGACCGAATTCTTCAGCCGTAATTTCGTTGTTTAATTTCAATCTTATCATTTGATATAAAATGAAAAAGATAGAACCAAAAATTACAGATACAACAAAAGTAAAAAAAACACCTCTTAAAACACCAAACTTAATTCCAATTTTCCGGATCTCTTCGGTGTTTTTTCCGTAACGCGTTATTTCAAAAAACTCATTGGTAAAAGATTTAACGCTGCTGATCCCTATCAAAGCTTCATTTACAATTACATTTGATTCAGCAATTTTATCCTGAAAATTCTTTGAGAATTTACGGATCTTACGGGAATACAAAATTGCAATTGCAATAATTGGCGGGATAATAAAAATAAACCATTTCGCTACTTCCCATTTTACATTCACAATAATTAAGATTAATCCGCCGGCACCTACTATGCTCTGACGGATAACCTCAGCAATATTTATAGTGAAGGCTTCTGAAATAACATTTATATCAGTTGCAATGCGACTTGATAATTCTGCTGTTTGGTTTTTAGAAAAAAAGCTCATTGGCATTTGAACCATTTTCTGAAAAGTATCGTTACGCAAACCTTTTAAAATACTTTCTGTAACCTGTGAGAACATGTAAACGCGCCCAAAAGAAAAAATGCCTTGTGCAATAAGTAAGATCAGAAGTATGAAACCTGTACTTTTTAATTTTTCCTGCAGCAATTCAGCAGTTGCTCCATTCTCTCCAAAAATTCCAAACATTTTTCCTGATATCATCGGGAAGTATAATCCTACACCTGCGCTTGTTGCTAAAAAAAACATGCCTAAAGCAAATTTCCATTTGTTGCGGCCTAAATAATGAAATAGTTTGAGTGATTTTTTAAAGTTCTCGGCACTTAGCTTTGCTTTAGGCAACTCCTCTTTTTCTTTCGGTGATACTGAATTGCCTCGGCCTGATCCGGCGGTACCTTTTGCCATATTAAAATAAATTGGTGCACAAAGTTATCTGATTTTACCTCTTAAACCCCTAAATTTGATGTTTTTATCGCTTTTTTCCCTAAAAACTGCCTATTTGTTTGTCATATGCCAAAAACTAATTATATTTGCAGTCCATTTTAAAAACGAATATTTAAATATTAAAATACAATGAAACGGACCTTCCAACCATCTCAGCGAAAAAGAAGAAATAAGCACGGATTTCGTGAGCGTATGTCAACAGCAAATGGCCGCAGGGTTGTAGCATCTCGCCGTAAAAGAGGACGTAAAAAATTAACTGTATCCAGCGAAAAACTGCACAAACGTCAGTAATTAGCTATTGTTTTATAGGTTAAAAGCCCGGACTGTCAAGTTCGGGCTTTTGTTTTGTCAGTATTTTAGAAAGGTATGGATTTTGATAATCATAAAACATAACAAAACAGAAAATGAAAAAAATAATTCTAATTGCTTTAATGATCCTGACTTTCGGAATAGCAAAAGCGCATATGGTAACAAAAGCGCATCCGGCTTTTACACAGAAAAAATTTATTGTAACAGGAATTAACCGTTTAAAAAATTATAACGTTACTTTTAACGTTTATTCAATTCCTGTCAAAAGATCAATTGCAAAAAACAGAATTGATACAACAGTAAATTCTTTGGGACTTGAAGTTAACCAAACTAAAATTGCGGTTTCTTCTTTCAAGCGCCGACTGCGCTCAAGGGTAATTCACCTTCTTTAGATTGACCTGCATTTGAGTATGTTTAATTAGCTTAATTAAAATGAAGCCATTTAAGGAGATGTTAAATGCCCTAATTAAGTAATAAAAGTTTTTTCATGGTCATTTTTATAGAGTCATAAACATAGAAAATTAGGTTTCAAAAGCAAATTCCGTTTATGTAATTAATACTGCCACTTGTCTAATATTTTGATAAATTTGCATCCCAATTATGTTAAAAAACGATTTAGTTCTTAGAGCCGCAAAAGGTGAAAGCACCCAACGTGTACCTGTTTGGTTAATGCGTCAGGCCGGAAGAATATTACCTGAGTACCGTGCAACCCGTTCCCGCGCTAAAAATTTTATTGAGTTTGTGAAAAATCCTGAGTTAGCTTGTGAAGTAACAATTCAACCTGTAGATATTTTAGGAGTAGATGCCGCAATAATTTTTTCAGATATTTTAGTGATACCCGAAGCGATGGGTTTACCATATCAAATGATAGAAGCGAAAGGCCCATGGTTCGAGAAAACAATTCAAAACAAAAATGATATTGATGCTTTACATATTGCCAATGAAAATGATCTGCATTATGTAATGGAAGCAATCGCTTTAACTAAAAAAGAATTAAATAACCGTGTGCCGCTAATTGGATTTGCAGGCGCACCCTGGACCATTTTTGCTTATATGATAGAAGGCAGCGGCAGCAAAACTTTCAGCAAAGCCAAACAATTTTTATACACACAACCTCAGCTGGCACATCAATTATTAGAAAAAATAACGCAGAGCACAATTAATTATTTAAAAGGACAAGTAAAAAGCGGCGCGGATATAATTCAATTGTTCGATTCGTGGGCAGGAGTTTTAGCGCCTGATCAGTTTTATGAATTCTCACTAAAATATATTTCAAAAATTTGTGATGCTATTCAGCCTTTAGTGCCCATTACTGTTTTTGCAAAAGATGCGCATTATGCCGTTGAAGAAATAGCAAAAATAAAATGTAACACGATTGGTTTAGATTGGACAATTGATCCCGCAACAGCGCGCAGGCAGGCAGGAAACAAAACTTTACAAGGCAATGCCGATCCTTGTTTGCTTTACGCTGATGAAAAAACAATTGCGGCGGAAACAAAAAAAATGCTCTCAGCATTTGGTCTGCAACGTTACATCGCAAATTTGGGTCATGGTTTATATCCTGACATAGATAAAGAAAAAGTAAAGTTTTTTGTGGAGTTTATTAAAAACTATAAGGCCTAGAACGTTTCAACAATTTTTTTGCGGAGTGCAACAGTTTTAACTGAGATCTGTTTTATTGTTTCAAGATTACACGTTTTATTGTTGTTAGCGTCAGCAAAACAGGTTTTCAGATCATTTAAAGCATCCGTAACATATTTTGCATCGTCGCTAACATTAGAAGCTTCAACCATGTTTATTAAATGCTTAAGTGATTCATCTTGCTTTAAAATTGTTTTGATAATGTTTTCCGAGTTAATTCTTTCAGCGATCTGACAGGAAACATACATGCCTTCGATCCATGAACCGCATAAAATTAAAGCAGAGGTTCCGGGGCGGTCGTTCTGTTTTAAAAACTCATCAGCTTTACGGAATGATTGTGCAATGATCTCTAGAGTGGAATCGCGGTTTTCTTTGTAAGCTTCCATTCTATCCATCATGTGCTGATCGAATGCTGTACTTACACCTAAGTTTTTAGATAAAATATTTACGCACTTTAAAAACAACATGCTTTCCTGTGTTTGATCGAAAGCACCCGCAACACTTAGATCGGCACCATAAACACCAAGATTTAAAGCGCGTGAGTTTTCTAAAGAATATTTTGAAGCAACGTCAGGATTGTTTAAATAAGTTGGATCATATTCGATCTTTGATTCGCCGATCAATTTTACGATCTCCGCGCGTGCAGGAATTGAATTAAAAACATTTTGTGCGCTGATTTGTTTATTATCTATGGTAGTGGTTTCGCCGGTTGTTGTTTCTTCGGTTGTTTCATCAGGTTTTTCGCCTTTACAAAACGAAAAAACAAGAAGAGAAGCAGAAACGATAAATAAATAAATAAGTTTGTTATTACATTTCATATGAGGTAAATATACAAATTATTATTTAAAAACATCTTAACTGCGTTTTACTTTTTTACACCTTCATCATAGTGTATTCTACTAATTTCTTTTCCATTTTTGTCGTAAAAAATCCAATCTCCATCGGGTAAACTCTGGGTCGTACGTTTCCCTTTGCGGGTATCAGCCACCACTTTGTAATTACTTGTGCTCTGAATAGTGTTATCCTGATAATAGGTAACGCATTTACCGCTTAAATGTCCGTTTTTAAAGCTCTGGGTTTTTAAGATGCCGCCCGTTTCAAAATAGTATTTCCAGGTACCGTTTTGATGGCCTTTTCGGTATTTGCCTTCGGTGTCAACAAAGCCTCCTTTTTCGTAATAACTTATGAAATTGCCATGTTTTATTCCGTTTACAAAATTGCATTTTTCGCGGAAAGTGCCGTTTTCAAACCAGTACAACCATTCGCCTTGCTTTTTACCTTTGTCATTATATTTTCCTTTGTAATTCGGCTTTCCGCTTATATACCAGCCTTCCCAATCACCAATAAGCAAGCCTTTGCTAATAACTCCTTTGTCTTTTAAAATCCCATTATCCCACCATGATTGCCAAATACCATCTTCAGCGCCGTTAAGGTATGGACCTTCTTGTAATTTTTCTCCATTTTCAAACCAGGTTGTCCAGGTTCCATTTTTTAATCCGTTTAAAAAATCGCCCTGTTTCCATTTTTCACCGGTTCTATAATAATAATTCCAGGTTCCTGTTTGCTTATCATTTAAAAAATTTCCTTCAGATTCTTTTTTGGTATTGTTGTAATAATAGATCCAACTGCCATCCCGTAAACCATCTTTTAGAGTGCCTTGCATTTCAAGTTTACCATCGTTATCATAAAATTTCCACAAACCATTTTTTTGTCCGTTAATAAATTCACCTTCACTTTTTATATTGTGATTAACATAGTAGGAAGAGTAATATCCGTTTAAAATTCCACCGCGGTAATTGGCTTCATAATCCAATTCACCATTCGGATGGAAAAAACGCCACAGACTATCCTGCAAACCATTTTTATAACGGCCCATTGCTCTGATGTAATTTGTTTCATAATATGCAGAAATGTAACCGTTGCCATTCGTAACTACT
>DATMPR010000133.1:0-11206 GCA_035567575.1 Bacteroidia bacterium | reverse complement strand
TCAGTTCCGCGAAATTCCGGGAATCATGGAGTATAAAGCAAAACCTGAATACGAAAAATGCGTTGCCATTTCTACTAAAGCTTCTATCCGTGAAATGTTAATGCCGGGAGCAATTGCTTTAATAACACCTTTGTTAGTTGGTTTTATTTTCGGACCGGAAGTATTAGGAGGTTTATTAGCTGGTGTAACAGTTTCGGGTGTGTTGATGGGGATTTTCCAATCAAACGCAGGCGGGGCATGGGATAACGCAAAAAAATCGTTCGAGAAAGGTGTAATGATCAACGAAGAAATGTTCTACAAAAAATCTGATCCGCACAAAGCTTCAGTTACAGGTGATACAGTTGGTGATCCTTTTAAAGATACTTCTGGACCATCGATGAACATCTTAATTAAATTAATGAGCATTGTTTCTCTTGTAATTGCGCCTTATATTGCTGTAGTAGGCGGTGGTGATGGAAAAATTGTTTCTAAAGAACTAATCAAATTAAATATTGATGGCAAAGAATACTCATTCACTTCAAAAGCACAAGCTGACAGCATGATAAATGCAAACATAAAAGATGTTGCTGAAGTAAAAGGTATGTTTAAAGTGGATGGAGCTCACAGTTCCGTTGTATTTGCCACTAAACACATTGTAACTTATACCCGCGGTTCTATTAACATCGATAGCGGTTACGTGAATCTTGACAATGCAACTGGTCCTAAAATTGTTGTCGTAATGGATATGACAACTTTGAATACACAAAACAAAATGCGCGATGAGCATTTAAGCGGTGCTGATTTCTTTGATGTTGCTAAATTCAAGACGGCAGCTTTTGAAGGTATGTCAATTGAAAAGAATACAGAACCCGGTAAATACGCTTATACCTCTAAAGGAAAATTAACTTTGCATGGTGTAACAAAAGATGTTGAATTAAAATTCAATTACGTTGGTATTTCTAACCAAAATTGGGATGGTAAAAAAGTTGATGTTGCAGGTTTCGAAGGAAAAACCATGATCAACACCTCTAATTTCGGAATGGGCGATGTAGAAGGCAATGAAGTATCAATAGAATTTACGTTGGAAGCAGGGCAGGATAAATAATAATCTATTAAAAGTTCCCGTTATATTACGAGGACTTTTTTGTTTCCCGAAATCTTATTTGGTAAACAAAACCGGCGAATTATTAGAATTTACTGTAAGCTTTTTATCTTCCGGCTTTCTTTTCAGTCATTTCGATTTTTTCTGCAAATCATAACTTTTGTTTTGGAGTAATTCATAATTTTCAGTTTTTTTCCGATTATGGGTAAAATTTTGAATATCGATGATCAATTCTTCACCCCAAAGTTGAATAGCAGAATTGTTATAACATTGATAATAGCATTCCAGAATAAATTGGTCGGCTAGTTCTTTATTATAAATGTATCTTTTAGCGCAAGCACCAATTATCCCGCCTTTGTTTATAATCCGCTCAAGTATTTCGATTGACCCCATAATCAGATGTACTATTAAGTATAACAAATGTAATATAAAATATTACATTATGAAACAATATTTAGGGCAACAATAAAGACTTGATTCTGAGCCTTCACTTATCTTTGATTTATGGCAATCCATATCGGCAAAAAAATAAAAGAAGAGGTACGGCAGAAAGGAGTTTCTGTAAGCGTTTTTGCCAAAAAGATCAATCGAAGCAGGAATGTGGTGTACGATATTTTTGAACGGGAAAGTATTGATACGGATTTATTAAATAAAATAAGCAAAGTTCTTAGCTGCGATTTCTTTTCACTTTATTCTTCACAGAAAGAGTATAGTCTTGATACTGTAAAAAGTTTTCACGTCCATGAAAATTCAATGGGTTATGGGAAACTTGCTGAAGATGTTAAAGCTCTTCAGCAACAAAATCAAACTCTGGTTAATGAAATAAATTATCTAAAGAAGATAATTGCTTTATTGGAGGCCAAAAAGAAAAAATAAAACGCCTTCAGTCATACTTATATTACAGAATTGTTTTTAGTATCTTTGATGAATGAATAAAGAACAATTCTTCACTCAGGATTACATTCCGCTTCTTAAAAAATTAAATGGCAGCGAAAAAGGAAATTTCGGGAAATTATCTCCGCAAGGAATGATTGAACACATGTCTGATGCATTTGGAAATGCTTATGGCAGGATTCACTTGCCTTTACATACGCAGGAAAATATGGTGCAAAGTTTCCGTGATTTTGCTTTGAGTGATAAACCTTTTAAGGAAAACACTCCTAACGCCTATATGAGTGAACAGCCGCCTGCTTTGCGTAAAGCAAATATTTCAGAAGCGATTGCGGAATTGGAAAGTGAAATTAAAGCCTTCTTTCATTTTTACGAGCGCAATCCGGGTGCTGTTAAATTAAATCCGTTCTTTGGAGAATTCAATTATAATGATTGGTTACATCTTTTACATAAACATGCTAATCATCATTTGAAACAGTTTAATTTAGTATAAACAAAAAACACAAACGGTCATGCTGAATTTATTTCAGCGTCTTTAAGATCCCGAAACAACTTCGGGATGACCAATGGAAAAATGGAGAACGAAAATAATTTAATATTCGGAATGCGTGCCGTAATTGAAGCGATCAATGCGGATAAAGCCATTGATAAAATTCTTCTTCAAAAAGGTTTATCAAACGAATTATATAATCAATTACGCAAAGCTTTAGCCGGAAAAGATATTCCTTTTCAATTTGTCCCGCCCGAAAAATTAAAACGCTTAACGGATAATAAAAATCACCAAGGTGTTGTAGCTTATATTGCCGAAGTTGTTTATTCCAGTACAGAAGAATTATTAGCGCGTGTTTTTGAAAAAGGCAAAATGCCTTTGGTTTTAATTTTAGATCGTATTACAGACGTCCGCAATTTTGGTGCTATTGCGCGTAGTGCAGATTGCGCCGGTGTGGACTTTATTGTTATCCCGAGTCGTGGTGCAGCACAAATTAACGGCGATGCCATTAAAACAAGTGCGGGCGCATTACACCGTTTACCGGTTTGCCGCGAAGAAAATTTAAAACACACCATCGATTATTTAAAAGAAAGCGGATTGCAAATTGTTGCTTGTCATGAAAAAACGGAAAGCTCTATTTACGATGCTGACTTTAAAAAGCCGACCGCCATTATCATGGGCAGCGAAGAAAATGGCATCAGCGGTGAGTACATTAAACGCAGCGATGTCCAGGTGAAAATTCCGATGTCCGGTAATATTGCTTCTTTAAATGTTTCTGTAGCAACAGGCATTGTATTATTTGAGGTGGTTCATCAACGTATCTAAATTTGTTTTCTCCCCGCCAAATAGCTAAAAACTTTCTCGACTTTATTGGTTATTCAAACTTATTTCTCGCGTTCGCAGTATTTTGTTCAACAATTCAAGGAGGGTTTATTTTTAATAATGTATCAAAGCCATGCACTCACTTTGCGTTCTTAAATTTCTTTGCCGCTTTTTTTCTTTATAATCTGCAGCGTATTTATCAAAGTCATTTTCCAACTGAGGAGATTCGTTTGCTATGGTACAGGAAAAACAAGAAATGGATCTTTACTTTAGCAATTGTATTTGCTTTAATTTTTTCAGGCGCTGTATGGGATATATTTACTGCCTATGAGCAAGGCATTTATATTTATTGCATTTGTGCTATTTTCAGCATTTTTTATTTTTTACCTCCGTTTAATTTGCGGAAAATACCTTACATCAAACAATTTTGTATTGCCTTTGTTTGGATAATGGTTTGCATAGTTATTCCTTTTTTGTTTGGAAATAATAACTTTAGCAACATAGATTATTTCCAAAAAGACCAAAGTTTATATCTTATCTCCCAATTTTGTTTTATTGCCGCCATGTGCATTCCATTCGACATACGGGATGTGGAAAAAGACAAACAGGAAGGCACTTTATCATTTCCTGTATTGGTGGGAATAAATAAAAGCAAAATAATTGGAATACTGCTTTTGGCAATTTATTTTGTATTGTCTTTTTTTATTGATACTGTAAGTTTAGTCGGCGTAAGGGGAATTATGTTTGTAGTTTCAGGACTTGTAATTTATTTTTCCGAACCAAACCGTCACCGCTACTATTTTGTTTACCTGGGAGATGGGGTAATTATTTTGCAGACTATTTTGCTTTATTGGTTATTGCAATAGATTTTTGAAAGCAGCTATGGTTTTGTTGATGTCATTATCCGTATGCGCTTCACTCATAAATCCAACCTCGTAGCCTGAAGGACCTAAATAAATTCCTTTTTCTAAAAGGGGGTGATACAGATCTCTGAAAAATTTCATGCTCTCACTATCAATTTCTTCTGCACTCTGGATTTTATTTTTATCAGTAAATGCAATCCAAAAAATAGAACCGACCGAAAATAATTTAAAATTATTCTTTTTAATTTCTGAAAGTCCGTTTACTAATTTTTGAGTTTTAGTTTCTAAATCTTTGTAAAAATTAGATTTCAAACATTCGGTTAATTGAGCAATGCCTGCACTCATCGCAACAGGATTTCCGCTTAAAGTTCCTGCCTGGTAAACATTTCCTTCCGGAGAAATATTTTTCATGATCTCTTTGCTTGATGCATAACAACCGACAGGAAATCCGCCGCCAATGATTTTTCCGTAAGTAATAATATCAGGTTTAATATTGTAATATCCTGCCGCACCTGTAAATCCAATTCTGAACCCGCTGATCACTTCATCAAAAATTAAAAATGTTCCATTCTTCGTGCAAATATCGCGAAGAAATTGTAAATAGTCTTTATCCTGCAATAACAAACCATTATTCGCAGGAATAGGTTCAATGATAATACAAGCAATTTGATCTTTAAATTGTGCAAAAGCTTCTTCAACTGCTTTTTTATTATTCAACGAAACAACAATAGTTTCATTTACAAAACTTTCAGGCACACCGGCCGAAGAAGTATTTCCAAATGTAACTAAACCTGAACCTGCTTTTACTAATAATGAATCACTGTGACCGTGATAACAACCTTCAAATTTTAAAATTTTATTTCTTCCTGTAAATCCACGTGCTAAACGGATCGCACTCATTACTGCTTCTGTGCCGCTGCTTACGAAACGTAATTTTTCTATAAATGGATTATTTGCGGTAATTAATTCTGCTAATTCATTTTCTAAACGGGTAGGAGCACCAAATGAAGTTCCATTACGCATGGTTTTGTCAACAGCATTTAAAACTTTATCGTTGGCATGACCTAAAATAAGCGGTCCCCAGCTGCAGCAATAATCAATATATTCATTCCCATCTGCATCCCAAATATGTGGACCCTTTCCTTTTTCAATGAATAAAGGAGTTCCGCCAACACTTCTAAAGGCTCTTACAGGGGAATTTACCCCTCCTGG
Organism: Bacteroidia bacterium; assembly: GCA_035567575.1. Taxonomy (GTDB): domain Bacteria; phylum Bacteroidota; class Bacteroidia; order B-17B0; family Aurantibacillaceae; genus JAHEYG01. The sequence goes on along the minus strand of DATMPR010000133.1, from coordinate 5,847 downwards.
AAAATAATTTTTAGCTTTTTCGAATAATTGCGATGAGTTCTTATTGTTCATGAGGTAAATTTAGGGGTAAAATTATATATTTGTCTAACAACTTTAAAGGTTTCCCGCAGATTTCGCGGATTTTCGCAGAAGCACCAAAAAATCTGCGCTTATCTGCGAGATCTGCGGGCAAAAATCAGCCGGTATGAACTTTCAAAACACAATAGATTTTGCCAAGCAATGTGATGCGAATGATAAGTTAAAAGCATTCCGCTCTAAATTTCATTTTCCGCAACATAATGGAAAAGACACTGTGTATTTTACAGGAAATTCTTTAGGACTGCAACCTAAAACCACAAAATCATTTATTGAACAAGAATTAAACGACTGGGCAAAATATGGTGTTGAAGGACATTTCATGGCGCAAAACCCGTGGTTACCTTATCACGAATTTTTAACAGACAACATGGCGAAACTTGTTGGCGCATTACCTGAAGAAACAGTGATGATGAACCAACTCACGGTTAATCTTCATTTATTAATGGTTTCGTTTTACCGTCCTACGAAACAACGCTACAAAATTATATGCGAAGCAAAGGCTTTTCCAAGTGATCAATACGCTTTGCAATCGCAGGTAAAATTTCATGGATTTAAAATTGAAGATGCGTTAATTGAAATTGAACCCCGTGAAGGAGAATACAGTATCCGTCATGAAGATATTTATGAAGCAATAGAAAAAAATAAAGATTCACTTGCAGTAATAATGATCGGCGGCGTAAATTATTTTAGCGGACAAGTTTTCGATATGAAAGCAATAACTGAAGCCGGACATAAAGTTGGTGCTATAGTTGGTTTTGATCTCGCACATGCTGCCGGAAATTTAAAATTGCACTTACACGATTGGAATGTTGATTTTGCTTGCTGGTGTAGTTATAAATATTTAAATAGTGGTCCGGGAAGTGTTGCCGGTGCTTTCGTTCATCAAAAACATTTAAAGAATATAGAGCTCCCAATGTTTGCAGGTTGGTGGGGACATGATAAAAAGACGCGTTTCTTAATGGATAAAACTTTTATTCCAATGCAAACTGCAGAGCGCTGGCAAATGAGTAATGCGCCTGTATTTGCAATGGCAGCTTGCAGAGCGAGTTTAGAAATTTTTGCTGAAGCGGGAATGGAGGCTTTAACAGAAAAAAGTAAAACATTGACTGCGTATTTAGAATTTATTATTGAAGAAATAAATAAACAGAAAAATAATTGTCTGCAAATAATTACGCCAAAAGAAAACCGTGGTTGTCAGATCTCAATTGTTGCACATGGTTATGGCAAACCGCTTTTCACTAAATTAATGGAAAACGGCGTGATTCCTGACTGGCGCGAACCGAATGTAATCCGCTGTGCGCCTGTGCCTTTATATAATTCTTACGAAGATGTTTACAGGTTTGGAGAGATCTTAAGATCATTGCTTTAGGAGCCACAGATTACACAGATTTTCACGGATTTGATCTGCGTTAATCTGCGAAAGCTGCGGCTTTTTTTGGAGATTAAAAAAATAGCCATATATTTGTCGCGTAAATGAAAAAACAATTTGTAAATAATTCCTGGTGGTGGTTCTCAGCAAACGTTGTGAACAGCTAGATTATTTATAATTAGTATAGGACTTTTTTAAGCCCGCTGTTCCAACAACAGCGGGCTTTTTTATACATCAATTTAAAATTAAAAAAAATGAAATTAAACACACATATAAAAGAAATAATAGCAGATACTAAAACACCGGTTTCGCTTTACCTGGCTTTACGCGATAAATATACTTCGTCTGTTTTATTAGAAAGTTCTGATTATAATTCAAAAAAAGGACATTTTTCCTATATCTGTTTGAAACCAATTGCTTCTTTCTCATTAAACAATGGAATTCTCAGAATTAAATCAGGAAAAGAAATTGTAGAAAAAGAAATAGGTTTTGATAAAAAAGAACTTGTAAATGAATTTACCCAATTTAAGAAAAGTTTTAGTGTTGAAGAGAAAAAATTTCCATTTTGCACAGCCGGTTTATTCGGTTACAGTTCTTTTGAAATTATTAAATATTCCGAAAATGAAAAATTAAGTCAAAGACCAAAAGAAGCGCAAATTCCGGAATTATTTTACCAATTTTTTAGTCTGATCTTAGTATTCAATCATCACAACAATTCATTACACATTATTTCACACGCAATAACGGAGTTAGAAAGTAAAAAGCAAATAAGCAATATCGAAGAAGAAATTGAATCACACATCTCTTCTTTTCCTTTTGAAACTGTGTCGGCCGAAGAAACGAATTTGAAAGATGAAGAATTTAAAACACTCGTAACAAAAGCCAAACAACATTGCAAATTAGGTGATGTTTTTCAATTGGTTTTATCCAGACGATTTAAGACAAAATTCAAAGGAGATGATCTTAATGTGTACCGCGCTTTAAAAAATATTAATCCTTCTCCTTATTTATTTTATTTTGATATGAGTGATTTCCGCTTGTTTGGTTCTTCACCTGAAGCGCAGTTAATTATTAAAAATAACGAAGCACAAATTCATCCTATTGCCGGTACTTATAAAAGAACGGGTGACGATGAATTAGATCTGCAACGCGCAGCTGATCTAAAAAAAGATGTCAAAGAAAATTCTGAGCACGTAATGTTAGTTGATCTTGCAAGAAATGATCTAAGCAAATATTGTAGTGAAGTTGAAGTCACGGCCTTCAAACAATTGCAAGTGTATTCACACGTCATCCATTTAGTAAGCAATGTAAAGGGAAAATTAAAAAAGGGGATAGACAGTTTTGAAACTTTATTAGGAACTTTTCCGGCAGGGACATTATCGGGCGCGCCGAAATACAAAGCAATGGAATTAATTAACCAATACGAACCAATCGCGCGTGAATTTTATGGCGGCTGCGTGGGTTTTGTCGGATTAAACAACGAAATTAATCACGCCATTATGATTCGTACTTTTTTAAGCAAGAATAATACGCTTTATTATCAAGCGGGAGCTGGTATTGTGATTTCATCGGATGAAGAAAGCGAATTACAGGAAATCAACAATAAAGTCTCTGCTTTACGAAAAGCCATAGTAAATGCCCAAAAATTTAATAATATTGCAGGAGCAAATGAAACTCCGGCTTTGATTTTAGAAGAGGAGATAGCGCCATGAAAAAATTATTAGTTTTAGATAATTACGACAGTTTCACTTACAACTTGGTTCATTTGGTTGAAAAGATGAGCGATATTTCGTTTGATGTTTTCAGAAATGATAAAATTTCTATTGATGAAATCAATAATTACGATAAAATTTTATTATCACCCGGACCGGGTTTGCCAAAAGATGCAGGTATCATGCCTGAGCTTTTGAAAAAATATTCTTCTTCCAAATCAATTTTTGGTGTTTGTCTAGGGATGCAAGCCATTGGCGAATTATTTGGTGCCAAACTTAAAAACCTCGAAACAGTTGTTCATGGAATGGCAACACCAATTGAACTTGTGCAAAATGATCTTATTTTTAAAAATTGTCCAAAACAATTTAATGTTGGCCGTTATCATTCCTGGGTAGTTGATAATAATAATTTTTCGTCGGACTTAATTGCAACTGCAGTTGATGCCAATAAAAACATTATGGCATTAAAACATAAAACTTTTGATGTACGTGGTGTTCAGTTTCATCCTGAATCTATTTTATCAGAGCACGGCGAAACAATTATCCGCAATTGGCTTAAGGCCTGGTAAAGTTTCAATCAATTATTATTAATGAAAATATTCCTTCTCCTTTTAGGAGAAGGTGTCAACCTGTGGTTGACGGATGAGGTTAAATTAAGAAAAATTTTAAAAATGAAAGAATTAGTAGAAAAATTAAGCACCCACAGTAAATTAAGCGAAAAAGAAGCTTACAAATTTATTGTGAATATAAGCGAAGAAAAATTTAATGCAACGCAATTAGTGGCGTGTATGTCGTTTTTGGTAAAGCGACCAATATCAGTTGAAGAACTCACGGGATTTAAAAATGCTTTGCTGGATCTAAGTGTAAAAGTATGTTTAGATAAAGAAGCTATTGATGTCTGCGGCACGGGCGGTGATCAAAAAGATACGTTTAATATTTCAACGCTATCAGCAATTGTATTGGCGGCTTCGGGTGTGCCGGTTGCAAAACATGGTAATCGTGGTGCGAGTTCTGTTTCAGGTTCTTCAGATATTTTAAAACATTTGGGATATAAATTTAAAACGGATTCAAATGAATTAAATGCGGAGTTGGATAATTATAATATTTGTTTCATGCATGCGCCTTTATTTCATCCAACATTAAAACATGTAGCTATCCAAAGAAAAGAATTAGGGATCCGAACTTTTTTTAATTTGCTTGGACCATTAGTAAACCCTGCCCGGGTGAAACATAAATACATTGGTGTTTATAATCAGGAAGTAGGTCGTTTGTACAATTATGTTTTGCAAAAAGAAAATTCCAATTACAATATTGTTCATTCTATTGATGGATATGATGAAATAAGTTTAACGGGAAGTTTTAAATGCATAAGTAACGAAACTGAAATGATGTATGAACCTATGGATTTAGGATATGATAATCTTTTAAAGAATGAATTATTTGGCGGCGATACCATTGAAGAATCTGGAAGAATATTTGATAATGTATTAAATAATAAAGCCACTAAAGCACAAACTAATGTGGTGACTATAAACAGTGCTTTCGCCATGCAAGTTTATTATCCGGCTAAATCAATCAATGAATGTGTTTCAATTTGCAAGGAAACAATTGAATCGAAAAAAGCACAGCACTTATTTAAAAACCTAATTAATCAAAATTAAAATGAATACATTAGAAAAAATAATAACATTTAAGAAAAAGGAAGTCGCAGAAAGGAAATCACTTTATCCTTTAGCTTTACTGGAGAAATCAGTTTATTTCGGATCAGAAACTGTTTCATTATCCAAATATTTAAAACGTGAAGATAAAAACGGGATCATTGCTGAAATAAAACGCCATTCGCCTTCAAAAGGCTACATCAATAAATATGTGAATATTGAACGCACTTCAATTGGCTACATGCAAGCAGGAGCAAGTGCTTTGTCGGTTTTAACGGATGCAGAATTTTTTAAAGGGACTTCTGAAGATCTAAAAATTGCGAGGAGATTTAATTTTTGTCCTATTTTAAGAAAAGATTTTATTATTGATGAATATCAGATCATCGAATCAAAATCAATTGGAGCGGATTCGATTTTATTAATAGCGGTAGTTTTAACGAAACAGGAAATTATCAAATTTACGGATTTAGCTCACTCCTTAAACTTAGAGGTATTGCTTGAGTTGCATGATGAAGATGAATTGGAAAAAATATATACACAAGTCGATGTAGTTGGCGTTAACAACCGTAATTTAAAAACACTCGAGATCGATATTAATACTTCTTTTCGTTTAGCGAACTTAATTCCTTCAAATTTCCTAAAAGTATCTGAAAGCGGAATTGAAGATCCTGTTGTGATAAAGAAATTAAAAAATTGTGGTTACAATGGCTTTCTCATTGGCTCACATTTCATGAAACAATCTTTGCCCGAGCAAGCCTGCAAAGAATTTATCCTGGAATTAAATAAAATTAATTTAGAATTAGTGAATCATGAAGATTAAAGTCTGCGGATTAAAACATTCATCTAACATAACAGAAATCGCCGAAACAGGAATTGATTTTGTAGGAATGATATTTTATAAAAAGTCGGTGCGTTATGTAAATGGATCTTTAAGTTTTGATGAAGCAAGACAAATTAATTCAAAAGTAAAAAAAGTGGGAGTGTTTGTAAATGAGAATCCATATTCGGTTATAAATGCGATTGCACATTA
>DATMPR010000132.1:0-10693 GCA_035567575.1 Bacteroidia bacterium | reverse complement strand
TTAACAGTGCAACAATTTGTAACGGACAATCCGCAAATTTAACTGCGAGTGGTGCTGCGTCTTATACATGGAGTACCGGACCAACAACTGCATCAATTAGCGTTTCTCCTACAACAACTACAGTTTATAATGTAACCGGTGCTAATGGAAATTGTATTGATGCGAAATCATCAACAGTAACTGTAAATGCATTGCCAAGTTTAACATTAGCGAGCTCATCTGGTACTGCGTGTACATCTGCTACAGGTGGCGTTAACTTAACATTAACCGGTTCACCTGCAGGCGGCGTTTATTCCGGTCCGGGTGTTGTTGGCAGTACGTTTACTACACAAGCAAGTGCAGGAACATATACTGCAGCTTATTCTTATACTAATGTTGCTACAGGTTGTATGAATACAACTAATACAAGTATTATCGTAAGTGTTTGTACAGGTATTAATGTTATGAATTTGTTAGACGGACAAATATTAGTTTATCCAAACCCTAACAATGGTGTATTTATGTTACAAGCAAACTTTGAAGATGCGTTTGATGTAACTATTTACAATAACATTGGTCAGATGGTTAAAAATGGCAAGGGTTTAAAAGGCAACAACCAAATTGATCTGTCAGGTTTCGCAACCGGTATTTACAATATTGTTGTGAATGTGAATGGTAATACCAAAACTATTAAGATGGTTATTGAGTAATTCTTGGTCAAGCTCAGGATAACGCTCTCTTGAAAGAAAATTAAAAGGCTTCCAACTTAAACGGAGGCCTTTTTTATTGAAATACAACCCATAGTATATAATAGAATAACATTCAGGTGAAGACATATTATTAAATTACGATCTAAAATAACAATAAAATGAATACCCTAATTACAATTCTACTTATAGTGTCTGGCATCATTTCCTTACTATTGATCATTGCACTTTTTATGAGGAAGGAACATTATGTCAAACGTGAAATTATAATCAATGCGCCGAGGCAAAAAGTATTTGACTATATAAAACTGCTCAAAAACCAGGAGACGTTCAACGAAGGGGCTATGGCTGATGCTGACAGAAAAAAAGAATTTAAAGGAACAGACGGGACAGTTGGATTTATTTATGCCTGGAGCGGGAATAATGATGCGGGGGAAGGAGAAAAGGAAATTAAGAACATCATTGCAGGGGAAAAAATTGAAACAGAAATTCGTTTTGTAAAACCAATGTCAGTCACTGCCAACATAATTATGGAAACAGAATCTTTATCCGATGATCAAACCAAAGTATACTGGAGCAATGCCGGTACATTGAAATATCCTTTAAACATAATGATACCAATGATGGAAAAATCGGTTGCGAAAGGTATGGATATTAGCTTGTCAACTTTGAAAAACATTCTCGAAAAATAGCCATTTGTCCCGCTAGAAAGAAATTCCAAATTTATTAAAAGCAGTTGCCTTTGCATCCATTCTTGCACCCTGTAATATGCCGATAAAGGTTTTCAAAAATGAATCCGATGCGAGAAAATGGCTGGAAGAGTATATTCACCTATACTGATAAAGCCCAATCAAAATATTTTCGGCTGACTAATTAGACACTTTGACAATTTTATCAATAAATCCATGCAGGCGTTTTATTTCTGACCGGCCTCTGTTTTTATCATTCACAAAGCATGTTGTTACAATGACTGTTTTTAGATCGGGTATCACACAAATAAGTTGACCTCCATAACCCGTTGCGACAAATGCTTGGTGGCCATTAATTTTTCGTCTCCACCAAAAATAACCGTATCCATTTGCGCCCGGCAAGACATCCCATTCATTTAATATTGCCTGTTCACTTGTGGACTCCTTAATCCATGACTTAGAAATCACTTGCTTTTCATTCACCTTTCCTTCATTCAAATAAAGCAAACCAAATTTTATCATATCATTTGACTTCAGTTTCAATTCCGAACCTCCATTTCTCCTTCCCAACTTATCCATCGGCCAATCGGAAATATTTATTCCCAAATAATTGAACAAAACAGTATCTCCAAATGTTTTCAAATCAGTTTTGATGCATTGCGCAAGAGCGACCGCAAAGAAGTGTGAACCCGGAGTAGTATATCTGAATTTTGTTCCGGGAGTACAGTCAAAAGGTTGTTCTAAATATTGTATAATTCCATCATTTAAATTGGGTTTTGTTTTTGGCGGATTATTATCATACCATACAATTCCGTTTTGCATGGTAAGCAAATCCCTTAACATCATTTTCTTTTTATACGAAACAGTATCAACATCATATTGAGGCAAAATTTTCAAAACGGGAGTATTTAAATCCGGCAGCAAACCTTTGTCCTTCGCAATCCCTGCAAGTGCTGATACGACCGACTTAGTAACAGACTTCACATTAAAGTTAGTTTCAGAATTGGCCCCATTAAAATATTCCTCACAAACAAGGTTATTGTTTTGCCAGACAAGTATGGACCCAAGACTTGGAATACTATCATAAGCTTCCAATATTATACTCCTTAACACATTCGTCTTTTGCGCAGACAAGGAGGAATTAAAAACATTTAATAAAAAATAGTAAAGTAAAAAGCGTTTCATGAGATAGTTCAGTGTTTAAAATTAGGCTTTATTTATCAAAAACCTAGCGTACACCGGCAATCTATTACACTGATAAAATAAAAACGTAGGGAAGTAAATAATATTCTATTGCAGTTTATTATTTTTTATTTAGACATATCTTGCCACGACATTCCTTTGCTTACAGGAATAACAAGATAAATAACAACGTCAACCTTTTTTTTCGTCACGCCATAATCTGCTGCGTTAATGGTCATTGTTCCGCTAAATGTAGCTTTCTCAGTTCCATCTTCTTTAAATGTAAATGGAAACTCGATCAGCTTTGTAGAATTTTTCATAGTTAAATTACCTTTAGCCACAAAACCTTTACTGCCGGAGGTAATTGCAGTAGACATAAAACTTATTTTCGGAAATTTTTCCGCGTCGAAATAATCTGACGATAATAAATGTGCTTTCACGCTTTCATCATCTGCTTTTAAGGTTTTTACTTCGATAAAAGCATTTAATCTTGATTCTTTTAATTTAGTCTTATCAAAGTCAATCGTACTGATCAAATTATCAAAACTTCCTTTGTGACCTGATGCCTTCCAGTTTATAGTACTTGTTTTTTCATCCGCCTTCCAAACCGTTGTAATCGTAAAAGCACTGAGTAATAAAACCGCTAAAGTCAGAATAAAGAAATATTTCCTTTTCACGTCTTGGATCTTTATGTATTTAAATATGCCATTTTAAATGCATTGACGATTTTTATTCCAGCTTAATTACTTTTTTCAATTGCAATTTTACTGTTTGGCAGAAAACTCCCCCTTGCAATCGACAAGCTCAGCGACCGAAGGGGGAGAACCATTCTTAATTATTATTTGCTTACAGGAACTACCAGATTAATAATAGTTTTATCGTTACCAGCTTTTGCAGGATCTTTACTTTTCTTCATTACGCCGTAATCAGAAGCATTAATTGTCATGGTACCGCTGAATGTAGCTTTATTGCTCCCATCTTCTTTAAACGTAAAAGGTAATTCAATTACTTTGGTTGAATCTTTCATTGTTAAAGTACCTTTAGCGATATAAGCATCACCATTAGTTTTTATTTCGGTTGAAGTAAAAGTAATTTTTGGAAATTTTTCTGCATCAAAAAAATCAGCTGTCAATAAATGAGCGTTTAATTTAGGGTCGCCGCCATTTATTGTTTTTACATCGATAGATGCAGTAATTTTTGATCCTGCTAATTTAGCTTTATCAAAATCAATGGTAGAACTTAAATTACCGAAAGTTCCTTTATGACCAGGATTGTTAGGTAATTCCCAGTTAACAGTACTAGCTTTTTCATCAGCTTTCCAAACCATTGCAAGGGTAAATGCGCTGCTTATTGCGGCAGCTAAAGTCAAAATAATTATTGATTGTTTTTTCATGTTTTTATTTTTTAGAGTTTAAATATACGGAATTTAATATTCAAATAGAGTTTTTAGTTTTTTCTTGAATCTTTCTTTAGGAAGGAAATTAATCTCAAGATCAGCATTCATCGGTACAGGGGTATCCAAACTACCTTCACGCATCACAGGTGCATCTAAATAATCAAAACAATTTTCCGTAATTAAGGCAGCGATCTCCCCTCCTATTCCTCCTGTTAAAGTATCTTCATGTACTACTATTACTTTTCCAGTTTTCTTTACCGATTCATAGATCGCTTCTGTATCCAAAGGTGCCAAAGTTCTTAGATCAATTAGATCTGCATCTATATTTTGATTTTCATTTAAAGCTTCTAAGGCCCAATGAACTCCCAAACCATAACTTACAATTGTCAGATCATTTCCTTCCCGTACTAATTTTGCCTTACCAAACGGAATTGTATAATAATCATCCGGCACGTCTTCAGTTATGCTTCTGTACAATCCTTTATGCTCAAAATACATTACAGGATTCGGATCCTCAAATGCAGTTATCAATAATCCTTTTGCATCTGCAGGAAATGCAGGATAAACAATTTTTAATCCGGGAGTTTTGAAAAACCAAGCTTCATTACTCTGACTATGAAACGGTCCGGCCGCAACACCCGCGCCAGTTGGCATTCTTACAACAACATCCGCGTTTTGTCCCCACCTATAATGACTCTTAGCCAAATTATTTACAATTTGTGTCATGCCTTCACTTACAAAATCAGCGAACTGCATTTCAACCATTGCTTTGTGATTGTTAATTGATAAACCAAAACCGGTTCCAAGAATTGCAGATTCACATAACGGTGTGTTCCTTACCCTTTCTTTTCCAAACTCTTCAACAAAGCCTTCAGTAATTTTAAATACACCGCCGTAATCGGCAATATCTTGTCCCATTAAAACCAAATTATCATGCTTGCGCATAGCTAAACGCATCCCATCAGAGATCGCATCAATTAAACGTTTGTTGGTTTTTGTTCCGTTAACGGGAGTTGTGTCTGAAACAGAATATGATTTATATAATTCAGATAATTCTTTTTCTGTATCAGGCGGCGGTAATGTTTCGGCGGATGCAATCTCCAAACCGTCTTCAATTTCTTTTTTAATATCTGCGCGTAATTTTTCAATTATCTCTTCTGTAATTACACCTTCACTAATTAAAAAGCGTTCAAAATTATTTACAGGATCTTTCTTGCCCCACACTTCAAATAATTCTTTCGGCACATATTTTGTTCCGCTTGCTTCTTCATGTCCGCGCATACGGAATGTAACGCATTCTAAGATCACAGGACGGGGATTTTCTCGAATGGATTCAGCTAAATTTTTTACGGTTTCATAAACTTTCAAAACGTTGTTCCCATCCACCGTTTCGCCATCAATACCATAACCAATTGCTTTATCAGCAAAAGATTTACATTTAAATTGTTCGTTGCTTGGGGTACTTAATCCGTAACCGTTATTCTCGATCACAAAAATCACAGGTAAATTCCAAACTGCAGCTGTATTTATACTTTCGTGGAAATCGCCTTCGCTTGCACCGCCATCGCCGCTAAAAACAACGGTTACTTTTTTTTCCTTTTTTAATTTATCTGCTAAAGCAATTCCATCTGCTACTCCAAGTTGCGGCCCAAGATGCGAGATCATTCCAACAATTTTATATTCTTGCGTACCGAAATGAAAAGAACGGTCGCGCCCTTGCGTAAACCCACCCGGTTTGCCTTGAAATTGTGAGAACAAACGATGCATTGGAATTTCGCGGGCTGTAAATACGCCAAGATTACGATGCATCGGTAAAATAAATTCTTCCTTATTTAATGCACTTGCAACTCCAACTGAAATTGCCTCCTGGCCAATTCCGCTAAACCATTTTGCAATTTTACCCTGGCGTAAAAGAAGAAGCATTTTCTCTTCGATCATTCGCGGTTTTAAAATATTTTTATAAAGTGCTAAAAGCGTTTTATCCTTTTGCTTTTTGCGGTCGTATTTTATAGGTGTTTCGGCGGTAATTAACATAAAGCAAAGATAAAAATTGCTTTTATATTAAATAATTTAGATTCGGAATAAAATTAACACCAAATCATCAAAAAACAGTGTAATGCAAGCAAAGCCACAGATTTTCACAGGTAAAATCAGCGTCAATCTGCGGCTCTAATTATCCTCCTTAAATTTCAACCATGTTAACTCTTTTATTTTAAAACGTAAACCTGCATACAACATTCTTCCGTAAATGGGACCCCACACCATGCTTGCATCAAAATATTTACTATAAGGCAGATCGCTTGCTACAATTGGGTTAGTTTGTTTGTAATTCAATAAATTTTCCACACCCACATAAAAATTAAACTCAGCGCGTTTTATTTTAATGAGATAAGTTATTTGTCCGAGCAAATTAAAAAATTCAGGTGAATAATTTGATCGCTGATATTGTGAAGGATTAGTTTGCGTATTTGGTAAACGTTTAGCTCCGTTGTATTGAGTTGTAAAATCAAATTGCCAGTGCTCGTTACGCGTTTCATAACTAAAATTTATAAATGCACGGTGTGCAGATACCATTGGTTTTTGCAATAAGCCCTGATGATACGTTACTTTTGTATCCACATAGCGATACGCAGTTTTAATAAATAATCTTTTGCGCGGCTCCGTGTTAAATTCAAATTGAGCGGTGTTTGAATAAGAAGGTCCTTTTAAATTATAAATTAAAACTTGTTGCGCATTGTTATCCAGATCCATTACAACCTGATTTGTAAAATCAGTGCGGTAAGCATCAATCGTAATATAGGCATCGCGATAATTAATTTTAAATTTTTGTGTGAAATTTAATCCGTAGTTCCATCCGGTCTCAGGTTTTAAACCATATGGCATTGCCAGATCCGACGGCTCTAGGATCCATTGCCGTGACGAAGCCATTAAATAAGAATTGTCTGCAAAAATATTTGCGGTACGTAATGCCCTGCCGCCGCTCAAACGCAAAATAGAATTTTGTGTAAATGCAAAACGCATGTGCAAGCGCGGCGTGTAAAATAAACCATAATAATTATGATAATCGGCACGCAAACCAGCAACTAAATTAAATTTATCTTTTCTGTTAATTGCTAATTCAGCAAAACCACCCGCAACTTGCTCTCTACGATTAAATTTATACAATTGAAATTTTTCATTTACATCATCATCCATATAGCTTGCGCCGATCTTGTAAGTGTTATCAGTTGTTTTTAAAATTCCCTGAAAAATATAGTTTGCATAAAGTGTTTTTTGTAACGCTTTATAAATATTATTTCCGAAAAAATTATCCTGTTGATGATTTAAGTACGATAATTGCAAACCCATACTTGTGCCGGGTTTATTTCTGAATACAAAACCTGTTTTACTGTACATTTCCCATTTCTCATTATTAATTCCAATTTTATATGGAACCAAAGTGTCAGAATTGTTTGGCAGAGTGATTTGTCCTCCTTTCCTTTCATCTTTTAAATAAGTTGCACCCCATCTTGCTTCAAATCCTTTCTTTCCCTCGTAAGTATATTTTTTAGCAATGTTATATTGCCTTCCCGTTGGAATATCAATAAAACCATCCTTATTCATATCCTGCGCCAATGGATTAAAACTTGTATGCGCTAACCAATTCGTAGAGAAATGTTTTGTGACTGCCTGTTTAAAATTTAAATTGTATTCGTTCCGGCCGTTTTGATTTACATACGTATTGAAAGTAAACTTATCTTGTGTCATCGGATCGTGTAACTCAGTATTAATTTGTCCTGTGAAACTTTCATATCCGTTCACCACAGAACCCGCACCCTTGCTTAATTGTATTGATTTGATCCATGTGCCGGGAATAAATGTTAAGCCATAACCGTTGGCAAGACCACGCATGTAAGGCATGTTTTCTTTAGTGATCTGAGCGTATTGTCCGGATAACCCCAGCATTTGAATTTGTTTTGTGCCGCTCACTGCATCTGCAAAGTTTACATCAATACTTGGATTGGTTTCAAAACTTTCTGATAAATTACAGCAAGCTGCTTTCATTAACGACCGTTCACCCAAAGTTTCAATTTTCATTGCGCTCAGGTATGACAATTCCGTTCCGCTGCTGCGATATTCAATTTCAACGGCATTTAAATTAATACCGCTGCTTAATACTACAGAAATTGGTTTTGAAATATCTTTAAGAATTACTCCTTCCGTCTTATATCCTGTTAAAGAAAAAATAAGTGTATCTCCTTTTTTTACCTGATTGAAAATAAAATTTCCGGAAGTATCGCTCACCGTAAACTCTCCATGCTTAACTTGTATAACAACATTGGGTAAACCGGAGGTTTTTTTATTTGCATCCAGTTCCACCACTCTGCCTTTTAACTGAGCAATCGAAATTGTGCAGAAACAAATCCCGATAAGGGAAAAGAATAATTTTTTCATAAAATGATCAAATTATTTCTTTTTATCGTCGCAAACGTGATCCTTGTACTGACAGCAAGCCGGCAGTTTTTTATAATCGGCGTCACTTGCATTTACCTTACCCGCATCATGACCGGCTTTTGCAATAGCTTGCTCGATTTGTTCAACGCTTGTTTTTTTACTGTCATAAGTAACAGTGAGGATTTTTTTATCAACGTCCCACTTACTTATTTTTACTCCTTTAATATCCGAGGCGTTTTCAATACGGCTTTGGCATTGTTCGCAATTACCTTTTACTGTAAAGGTTTCCGTTTTAATAGTGTTTTGACTATTTGCGTAAAAGGAAATTAATAATCCGATTGCTATGGTAATCCATCCCTTCTGGAAAAAAATATTTTTCATATTGATTTGATTTAATGATTCTACAGGTCATTCCGAACTTGTTTCGGAATCTTTTAGATACTGAAATAATCCCGATAGCTATCGGGACAGCATGAGATGCCACTATTAAATTCTAAGAAAAGTAGTTCGGATCAAATTACTTTGTTGTAAATCGGGCGGCAGGAAAAAATATTTTGATGCAATAACCGAAACAGGTTCAATTCTAATATCAAAAAAAGGAATTGTTACAGTGAATAAATTAAAATCAGCTATTTTAAAATTTGAATCAACACTTTTCTTAAACGTAAAGTCAGGAGCGCAACGGACTACAGCACTTTCGTCCTGACAACAACATGCCATGCCGCCATCTTCATCATTTTCACAACAACCTTTGCTTTTAATTAAATAACTTACCTTTTCGAGTTCGCCTTCACAATAATGCATATAAACAGGCACACCGATAGCTGTGGTTAAATAAATTCCAACCATCAATCCGAATAAGTATTTTTTCAGTGTTTTGATAGCTTAAAATTAATGAAAAAATTGCTGAAAAAATGCTTTAATTTTCACATTTTTGTTAAAAGATTAAAAGGTAATGGATAAGGGCAAAGCCAAATCACGAATAGAAGAACTTTCGAAAGAAATTGAGCAACATAATTACAATTATTATGCTTTGGATAAGCCTGCCATCAGCGATTACGAGTTTGATAAATTATTGGAAGAATTAATTGAACTCGAAAAACAATTTCCCGAATTTTTAAGATCAGATTCGCCGTCGCAACGTGTTGGCGGAACAATTACCAAAGAATTTAAGAGCATAAAACATAAATACCCGATGTTGTCGCTATCTAATAGTTACAGCAAAGAAGACATGGAAGATTTTGATAGACGTGTTTGTGAAGGTTTGGGAATGAAAGGTAATGATCTGTTTGCACAGGAAATAGAATATGTTTGCGAATTAAAATTTGACGGTTTATCAATTGGCTTAACTTACGTTGATGGGAAATTACAACAAGCTATTACCCGCGGTGATGGTGTACAAGGTGATGATGTGACGACCAATGTGAAAACAATAAGATCAATTCCATTAAAATTACATGGAAAATACCCAAAAGAATTTGAAATACGCGGCGAAATATTTTTTCCAAAAAAAGTATTTGATGCGATCAATAAAGAACGCGAAGATATAGGCGAACCACCTTTGGCAAATCCTCGCAATGCCGCATCGGGAACAATGAAAATGCAGGATTCATCAGTAGTTGCCAAACGTAATTTAGATTGTTTTTTGTATCACATGCTTGGCGAAAATGTTCCTCATCAAAAACATTAGGATAATATTTTAGCTGCTAAATCCTGGGGATTTCATGTAAGTGATCATACTAAATTATGTAATGGAATCTCAGAAGTAATAAAATTCATTGATCATTGGGATAAAGCACGGAATAAATTACCGTTTGAAATTGATGGCATAGTAATTAAAGTAAACGATTATAAACAACAACAAAATTTAGGATTCACTGCAAAATCACCACGCTGGGCCATTGCATATAAATTCAAAGCTGAACAAGTAAGTACAATTTTAGAAGAAATAACTTATCAGGTTGGAAGAACCGGAGCAATAACTCCTGTCGCAAATTTGAAACCGGTTTTATTAGCAGGGACAACTGTAAAACGTGCCTCGTTACATAATGCGGATATTATTGAAAAATTAGATGTACGGATCGGTGATTCTGTATATGTAGAAAAAGGCGGCGAAATTATTCCGAAAATTGTTGGTGTTGATCTGAAAAAACGACCAGGCAATTCTCATAAAACAAAATATATTGATAAATGTCCGGAATGCGGAACAAAATTAACACGACACGAAGACGAAGCCGCGCATTACTGTCCGAATGAAATGGGTTGTCCGCCGCAAGTAAAAGGCAAGATGGAACATTTTGTAGCGC
>DATMPR010000131.1:0-2321 GCA_035567575.1 Bacteroidia bacterium | reverse complement strand
TGTGGCATCTTCACCTCCGTAATATAACGAACTCCCGCAAATGTTGGTGACGTTGACGGAGGTTACGTTATTCCCATTTCCGCAGGTGGTTTGACCTGCCGTCGTATAAGGAACCGTAATGTTTGTAATACCGCAAATACCGCATGGACCAGACGCTGTTAAACTGGCGGTAGCGGGAGCACTCGCAACAGAAGAAGCGCCGCAAGCAAGAATACAACGGTAATAATTGGTTGCGACTACAGTAACTACAGTCGAACTGGCCGTAGCTCCTGCAATATTTGTCCAAGGGCCAGCCAATGACGGACCGGACTGCCACTGATATGTAAGTCCACAAGTAGTGGAAGACCCATTTAATGTAAGGTTGGTGGTATAAGTAGTACAAGCTAAACTTGGAGTGGCTGCCGCGGTACCGGCGGTTGGTGCACCGCTGCAACTCGAAATATTAATTTGATAAGGATTACAGGTAGGAGCCGGCCATGAATCGATTATAGCATAATAAACTGTGCCTGCAGTTACATTGATACAAACACTTTGGTTACCTGCCGCACTTTGAGAATTTGCAATACAAACCGCCGTATTAGCCACCGGACATCCTGTATAAACAGTTAAGCCAACAAACGAACCCGCTGAAGTCACATTTACTCCCAAAGGGCCACTGACAGTTGGTGTAAATGAATAAACAACATCTTCGCCACCATAATACAATGAACTTCCGCAAATAACCGGGTTAGTAGTTTTAATATCATCTACCTGCCCACAGGTTGTTAAGGCTGCTGAAGTGTAAGGCAAAGCTGCTACTTGGAACCAGCCGGTACCCAAATTACAGGGAGCCATTATTTTTGAACTTTCGTTTTGTGAATAAAACGAAGTGCTTAGCAAAATTGCAGTTAATAAATAGTAAAGTTTTTTCATTTTACTAGGTTAATGAGAATTAATTGAGTTTTTTATGTTTTGCGCCTCGGTAATGTCGCTCGCCTGACAGGATGAATAAAAATCACTGAAAGTCCCCCCCTGTTTAATAGAGAACAAATTAGCTTGCTTGGGTAAAGCATTTTTTAACTGTGCCAATATGTTTCGGTCATCACGTGCTGTACTAGTGTTGAGATAAAGCATAAAAACTGCATGGTTATTGCAATAGGCTAACACGCTAACTCCTTGAATACTGCTTAGCGCCGACCTTACAGTTGAAACCAAAACTTCGTCGTTATTGGAAATGCCTAAAAAAACCTGAACCGAATCTCCGGGCGAATATTTATTAGAGTGAATAGCCCCGGTTTTATTACCTGCATAGGTAAATATGCCGTATATCAAAAAGAAAAAACAAATTACTTTTTTCATAGAGAATTATTTTCAATGCTTAACAAATATATGATTAAATAATAAAAATTTAATTACAAGATTGCACTTTTGGGTAAAATGAAAACTTGACCAAAACGGTGGGATCTACAAATGGATTACTCTATTAAATAGGTTGTCTAATTTGTCGAATTAAAATAACATTCAAAGATTAAATTATTAGTTTCGTCGATAATTTTTAAAAATTCCAACAGGATAACTATTCTTTTTATCTAATTTGTAATCAATTTAGATCAGAAATAACTTCGGCTAAATGAGTGAAGCTATTTGAAAAATGAGTGAGTGTTCAAGAAAAATATGTAGGGACAATTCCTAAACCGGAAAAGGGGATTTACATGGAAAGCAAAATAATCACTAAGAAAAATATTGATCTTAATCTGGCTTTTTTGTTTAATTCAATTTGTTCAACCATACTACTCCCCTGCTCTAGTTTTTCATTGGAGAAATAAAATAAATCAACGAGGAAGGGTGTTTACCATTATCAATGTTTATATATGAACTTGCGAGCTTAAATTAAGCTTCATTTTCGATGATGAGCAATGAATTATCTTATAATTTTCAAACTATCCAGTTCCTTAATTGAAATAGTCGGAAGCGCATTATTTCCTTTTTTCATTTTACTGATACTTAAATTACCAATGCTTAAAGCATCCACTAAGGTCTTAAATGGTTTTACCCCTTCAATTGCCGGAATAATTGGCTGATGAATAATTCGATTATCCTTTAGATAAATATCATACCCCCATCCGATAACCCTACTTGAACTATCCTTAATTTGATAAGCCTTAACTGTAAGATCATTGTCATTTTCTATTGTATTTAATTTGTCCTGACCACATGAAATAAAAAAGAAAAAGATAAATAACAACGCAGACGAATAAAAAGTATAAAAAAATGAACGGTAAAAACTCATATTGCTAAATTAAAAATATGGAGTTTATTTGCAAATAATAATTTTACCTTTT
>DATMPR010000130.1:0-4674 GCA_035567575.1 Bacteroidia bacterium | reverse complement strand
CAACTTAAAGCACAAGTTTTTTGGACGGAAGCCTTTGGATTTGGTTGTTCGGGCGGACAATCTGCTATCGGTTTTAACAGCGGCAACGGAGCCTGGGCTGTTACAAATACCGGCACAAACAATTCAAGTGCCAATGCATGGTTTGTAAGTGCAAAAGAAAGAGGGGTGGGAGTTGGCGTGTGTGGTGCAGGATGTGCCGGTACCAATAACCGTACATTACATATTGGCTCAACAGGATTTTTTTTAGATTTGGGCGCATCTTATAATGAAACCGGAATTGCAAACGCAACCGATTTAAGAGCAGAAAGTCCAACCATTAATTGCACCGGTAAAACAACAATTACTTTGGCTTTTAATTATATTGAATACGGTGAAAATAATCTAAATGATAATGCAACACTTTGGTATTTTGACGGAGTTATATGGGCACAAATTTCAGATCCCAATAAAACAGCCTGTTGCGGCGGTCCCTGCCAACCCGGACCTCTTCAGGGTTTGTGGACAGCTTACAGCATTGCTTTGCCAGCTTCGGCAAATAACAATGCAAATGTCAAGATTGGTTTTAGGTGGAGAAATGATGGAGATGGTGTTGGATACGACCCCTCGGTTGCGGTTGATGATATTACTTTATCAACTCCTGTTGTTTTGCCTGTAGAATTAACTGATTTTAGTTATAAATTATTACCGCATACAACATTATTACAATGGGAAACCATCACCGAAAAAAATACTGATTACTTTGAAATTTACAGATCTGAAGATGGATTTTCTTTTACTTCCATTGGTTCCGTAAAGGCCTCGGGCAATAGTAATAATAATGAAAAATATACTTTTCCTGATGTAGATGGTTCACATTCTATATCCTATTACAAATTAAAAATTGTCGACACGGATAAAAGTTTTGAATATTCTAAAATAATGGCGGTTGATGTTGTTAATTCATCAGAGCTTCAAAATAATTGTTTTTTGAATGTGAATAACGAGTTAGAAATTGATCAGGGTAATATTTTAGTAAATGAATTTGAAAACGTTTCAATTTATAATATAGAAGGCAAAATAATTTCTGATTATTCTCTAAAAGATTATTTCCACGATGGTAAAATCCTTATTCCAATACAGAGCCTTGATCAGGGAATTTATTTAGCTCAGCTCAAAGGCCCTTCCAGTCTCAAAAGCTATAAAATTTTTGTTCCGTAGTCGCTGCTTTTAACACAATAAAGCTTAATTTTATACGTTTTAAACTATAGTTGAAAAAAGCACTTTCCATACTTTTCATTTTAGCCCTTGCATGCGGCACTAAATCTCAAGTTGGAGGACCCACAACCTACCGTTTTTTAGAAATTCCAATGCCTGCGCGGGCTGCGGCTTTAGGCGGTAATAGCATGAGTGTTTGGGGCGATGATATTAACCTTTCTTACAGCAACCCTGCCCTCTTAAATAAAGGCTGTGTTAAACAAGTAGCTTTAAACTATTGCAATTATATTGCCGATATGAAGTTTGGAAATGTTGCTTACGCCCATCATTTCGATAAAGTAGGAACCCTTGGTGCAAGTTTACAATTTTTTGATTACGGAAAATTTGACAAACGCGATGAGTACGATGTGAAACAAGGGAATTTTAAAGCAGCAGATTATTCCTTTAACCTGACTTTTGCGCGCCGTTTAAAAGATACAAGTTTTAGTTTTGGCGCAACCTTAAAAACAATTTATTCGCATTATGATATTTACAAATCTTTTGGCAATGCCGTTGATCTTGGTGTAACCTGGGCGCATAAAAGCGGGTTCACAGCTTCAGCCGTCATAAAAAACGTTGGTGCAATTTGGATGCCTTATGATAAACACAACGACACCATAAAATTACCTCTCACCACCCAATTAGGAATCAGTTATAAAGTGAAAAAAGCGCCCTTCCGTTTAATTTTAGTTTATGATGGTTTAAGAAAAAAAGATTGGGATCGTACATACACGAGTCCGCTCACAGAAACAACTTCAACAACAAGTGTATTTGGTGAAGCGCCAAAGGAAAAAACAAAATGGCAAAAATTTAGTGATAACGCTAAAGCAGGCGGAGATAAATTCGCCAGGCATTTAACTTTTGCTTGTGAAGTTCTTTTAACTAAAAATTTTAATCTCCGTGTTGGTTACAATTACCGTTTACATAAAGAAATGATGTTGCCTGATAAACGTACGGCAAGCGGTTTAAGTTTTGGATTCGGATTTAAAATTAACCGTTTTGGAATTAGTTACGCCTATACAAAATATAATATAAGCGGCACTTCAAACATTATTGGCATTACAACACATCTTGGTACCTATACCAAAAAAGTAAAAACGCCGGTTGTTGAAACAACAACAACGAATTGATCCCTTGTAAAACTTACACTTTTCAAAGTTCCAATTTGTTTCTTATGTAAGCTTTTTTCTTTTCCCATTTTCATTTTTCACGGAAAAAAAGAATTTTAGCCATTAAAAACACCATTTTACCAAAATTGGCTTTACAATAACTTAAGCTGCCATAATTTTATTCTCAAAGAAACAAATAATTGAATTTAGAGTATTAAACATGACAGCTTTTGAATTACCGATATCCGATGGAAAACCTTTAGAGATAGTCGATTTTAAGATCGACTTGTTATCTTCCCCTCCGGAAATAATGGAGAAAGTAATTGAAGGCGTTGATGATTATGTTTTAATTCACAGTGACGCAATTCAAATAGTTTATAATGATGAGGAAATAGACGAAGGACGTTTAAACATTTATATATGCAAGTTTAAAACAGGAAAATGCCGCTTTCACGTCTTCGGCAAGATCAAAGGACAGGAATTCAAAATTGAAAAAGGACTTTCGGATTTTTATTCTGATAATCTGAGCATTTTAAATGAAAGAGTAAAATATATTTTAGTAAGAAGCAGGAACATATTAAAATTATATTATTTAAACTCGAATTTGCAAAGCATAGAAGATCATCTGAATGCTTTTTTAATTGCGTCCTAACATTTTTTAAAAAGAGACAGGAAAGATCATTTCAGCATGGCAAGGAATATTAAATTAAAAACGGTTATCAAATGTCCTATTTGCAAGTACAAAAAAGAAGTGGTTATGCCTGAAGATGTCCGCCTGATGGTATACAATTGCGAAGAATGTAATGCCTGCCTTAAACCAAAAAATAACGATTGCTGCGTTTTTTGTTCTTATTCAAGCATTCCTTGCCCAACTGTTCAAAGACAAATAATCGCTGCTTTATTAAAAGGAAATTCGTAAAACTAAGTCTTCTGCTTTTTCTTTTTCGCGGCAGGAAAAAGAATATTATTTAAGATCAATCTGTAGCCGGGAGAATTAGGATGTAAACTCAGATCAGTTGGCGGATCCTCTACTCTGTGTAAATAATCTTCAGGATCATGTCCGCCATAAAATGTCCAGGTTCCTTTACCATGCTCTCCATGAATGTAACGCGCTTCATTAAATGCTTTTGATTCTCCTAAGATCAAAACATTTTTCTTTACATAATTTTTATTGAACGCCACTGTTTGTCCCCAAAAACCCTGAACCGTGCTTACGTGATTTTGATTTAGCATAGTAGGAACGGGATCCCACTTCGCAGAAAAATCAAATAAAGTAAATACATCATTTTCTTTTGTCATGCCATATTGCTGCTGCCTTGTAAAATAAGTATCAATGTTTGAGAATTCATATTCCAGAGGATTCAACGTGAGTTTATATTTTTCAAAAGCATACCCTTTCGAATAATCTAATTTATTATTCATGTTAGGATCAGCCGGATCATGGTCGTAAATTTCCGCACAGATGTCAACGCCTTCAGCTGCTAAAGCAATATCATAACTGTCGGTAGCACTGCACATGGCAAATAAAAATCCACCTCCAAAAACAAATTCATTTATTTTTTTTGAAACCGCTAATTTTAACAGGGATACTTTAGAGAAACCATGCTTCTTGGCCATCTCTTCGTTTTCTTTTACTTCTGCCTGATACCATGCTGCCTGATGAAACTGCGCGTAAAACCGACCATATTGTCCGGTAAAATCTTCGTGATGCAAATGGAGCCAGTCGTAATCTTTTAATTTATCGTTTAGCAGCTCGTCATCGTAAACAATATCGTAAGGAATTTCGGCGTAAGTTAAAACTAAAGTAACAGCATCATCCCAGGGTTGTTTTGTTTTGGGAGAGTACACTGCAATTCGCGGAGCTTTTTCAAGTTTTATTGCGTCCTGATTTACTTCCGGATTTGCAATATCGGCGAGCATGGCATTTGACTGCGCATCAGAAATAATTTCGTAACTCACTCCGCGTATTAAACATTCTTTGCTGACCGGTGCAGCATTCGGAATCAAGAAACTACCGCCGCGGTAATTTAAAAGCCATTGAATTTCTAATTCACCTTTAAGCGCCCAATACGCAATGCCGTATGCTTTCAAATGATTTTTCTGAGTCTCATCCATTGGAATCAGGATGTAACTTGCTTTTAGATTTTGAAATCCAAAAAACAAAAAGGAAAAAAGTATGAGAAGTGATTTCCGCACGAAATAAAGTTACGAAAATAAGGCTTCGTTTTTGGGTTTTTCAGGATTTTTAACAGCCGTAACATTTTCCTCATAAGAGCGTTAGGATTTTGGGCTAAAGCCCCTTCATATTTATAATAATTGCCACGACCTTAAG
>DATMPR010000129.1:0-6520 GCA_035567575.1 Bacteroidia bacterium | reverse complement strand
AGGAATTGCTTTTTTCAGTTTCACGTTAGGATAGATTTTCATAAGTTCCTTGTAAACGTAATTTACTTTTTCATTTGAAATATCCCCAAAAGGCTGCATATCCACTATAACCGGAATCACAGTCTTTTCTTTAGCCGGATGTTCTCTTACCCCAGAATTACTTTCTACTAAAAATGGAATGATCACAATTCCATACAAAACCGCAAAAGCTAATGTGTTTCTTATATTCATTTTTACCACTTAAAACAATTGTCAACCTTAATTTTAAGTTTTTTCCCGAAAGATAGTTTGCCGGACATTTTGCGGTTCAGTTTTGCCAATTTATTTTTAAAGTGAAATGATCTGTGATTTGAACTTGAAACGGATTTGTGCGATGAAAATTTTATGGATGGTAATTTTATAGTTGGCAAATTAAGATCTAAGTTTAAATTAAGGGAACCACTTCCTAATTGTATGGCAGGAATATTTACCCCAGCTAATTGTTCAATCATACTTCCACCAAAAGCATTCCCAACATTATTATCCATCTGATTTATAATATTGCCTTGTACCTGAACATTTTCATTCATATTATTCAACAGTACATTAATAACATTAACCTGACTAGGATTTGAAATATTATTTACTTGCGGAGTAACTCCTCTCCGTCGACGTTGCGTTGAAACGTTATTTGTTGTTCTCTGCACAAAATTTATTTGCGGATTCGCGCTCGCACGAACCGGTTTATTATTATCATTCACTATCTTATTCGAAGCAAATACTTGCGGGCTTTGCATTTGAACAGCCTGACGGTTAGTTAAATTATTATTTGAGAAATTCTGCTGAAGAATATTTTGGGAAAAACCATTCATCGCAAATAATACCGATATAATAAATAATATTTTTTTCATTGTTTTATTTTACTCTTCAAAGATTTATTAATTATTCCTTGTCCTTTATAATTAGGATGTTAATGAACCTTAATTTCCATAAGGGATTAACAAATATTAGCCACAGATTTCACAGATTAGCACAGATTCAAGTACTTAAATGTCTCGTATCTAGTTCATTATCGGCGTAAATCTGTGAAATCTGCGGCTTTATTTCGTACCTTTACATTCTTGGTTAAAATTGCAGATATTGAGTTGGGGGAATTCCCTTTATTGCTCGCTCCCATGGAGGATGTGAGTGATCCGCCGTTCCGTTACGTTTGTAAAAAATATGGCGCCGATCTGATGTACACCGAGTTTATCAGCAGTGAAGGTTTGATACGCGATGCTATTAAAAGCAGAAAAAAATTAGACATTTTTGATTACGAACGTCCGGTTGGCATCCAAATTTTTGGCGGCGATGAAGAAGCAATGGCTCTCTCTGCAAAAATTGTTGATGCAACTAATCCTGATATTTTAGATATTAATTTTGGTTGTCCGGTTAAAAAAGTTGTTTGCAAAGGCGCAGGCGCAGGCGTTTTAAAAGATATTGATTTGATGGTTCGCTTAACAACAGCTGTGGTTAAATCAACAAGATTGCCTGTAACAGTTAAAACACGTTTAGGCTGGGATGATAAAACGATCAACATCATGGAAGTGGCCGAACGTTTACAAGACGTAGGAATAAAGGCTTTAACCATTCACGGCCGCACGCGCTCGCAAATGTACAAAGGTGAAGCTAACTGGACTTACATAGCCGATGTAAAAAATAATCCGCGCATTAAAATTCCAGTCTTTGGAAATGGAGATATTGTTACACCTGAAAAAGCATTAGAGTACAGAAATAAATATGGTATTGATGGGATCATGATCGGCAGAGCAAGTATCGGTTATCCCTGGATCTTTAATGAAATAAAACATTTTTTTAAAACCGGAAAACATTTATCCGCACCAACAATTCAAAACCGTGTTGAAGTTTGTAAAGAACATTTATTAAAATCAGTTGAATGGAAGGGCGAACGTTTGGGAACAATCGAAATGCGTACTCACTACACCAATTATTTTAAAGGCATTCCTCATTTTAAAGATACTCGGATGATCTTAGTGACTTCCGATTCATTACAGCAAGTTTTGGATACTTTGGATTCTATTCCTTCTAAATTTGAATTACAAGCACAGGATTAAATGAAACCGAATCGTAATTGTGAGCGCAGCGAAGCAATCTGTTTGAAACATGCCCTTATTCTGTTTTTAATTTTCTCTTTTATAAATGTTTTCGCGCAAAGTTTTGAAAAAGCCTGGGAACCTATCCAAAAACGCATTGACAAAGGCGAATCATTTACCGACGAAGAATTAAATGCTTTCTCAAAAAAATATGAAAAAGATCTGGAGAAAAACTTAATTGAGAAATCTATCATCACAGATTTTTTAGGTGTTAACGCTTTTAAACAAGAACGGTATAATGATGCTGTTGCTTTGTTTACTAAAGCTATCGACATCACCAAAATTCACAAGGACACGCTTTATACATCGTTTTACGAATACGATCTGGCTTCCTTGTATTGTCATATTGGTTATTTTCCCGATGCAGAACCTTTATTTATTAAATCACTTCCAAATTTAGCCGCGGTTTACGGACAAAGCAGTTTACAATACACTTTGCGTTTTAAAGTTTTAGCAGAGATGTATGTCGAGATGGGAAATTACGCTTACGCCAAAAGCATGAACGATGCTTTGATCTATTATTTCAAAACTTTGAACGGTGAGAAAGACAAAGAATATTTAATGGCTTTGAATAACGATGCACGGATCGATCAAGGCACGGGAGAATATGCAAAGTCACTCATTACATTTAATAAACTTTTAGAAATTCACGCTTCCATTAAACCTCTTGATACGCTTGCTTACATTACCATCTTAAATAACACGGCTGAAACGCATCGTGTAATGGGTAATTATGATGAGGCTTTAAATTTACTGAACAAAGCACTCGCGCTTTCTGAAAAATTTTCTCATCCCGATCAATTATCGAATGCAAATATTTTTAATAGTCTGGGTTTGTGTTATAAAAATAATGGCGACTATAAATCATCCGAAACTTTTTTCGACAGATCAATTGCCATTTATAAAAAATTAAGATTAGAGCGTTCGCCTGATTATACAAATTCGATGAGTAATAAAGCTGACTTGTACAGAATCTTAGGAAGATACAAACAAGCCTTTGATCTATTATTGGAAGTAATTGATGTTCGCAAAAATTCATTGGGAACAAAGCATGTCAATTACGCGAATGCGTTAAGCAATATGGCGCTTGTTTATATGGATGAAGGAAATTACGCCGGCGCAGAAAAATATTTATTGGAAGCTAAAGAAATTTATAAAGAAAAACTAGGGATAAATCATCCGAATTACGCCAATTGTCTCAATTCACTTTCAATGATCTATATTAATTTGCATCGCTACAAAGAAGCGGAAGTTTTAAAATTAGAAGCACTTGAGATCATGAAAAATACAGTTGGCGAAGAGCATGAACGCTATGCATATTTTTTAGGAGGAACAGTTTCGTTATACGAAGCACAAGGTAAATATCAAAAAGCCATTGAGAATGTAGAAAAATCGAATGCCATCATCAAAAAGAAATTTGGAGAAAAACATCAGGCTTATATTGACGGCGTGTTTAATTTGGCTTACTTATATTACAAACTAAAAGATTACAAAAAAGCTCAGCAGCTTTATATTTCGTCACTCAAAGAATACAAAGAACAATTTGACAAATTTTTCGAGAGCATGAGTGAAGATGAACAACTCGCTTATTATTCTATTCTCGGTGCGCGCTTTGACGGTTTTAACGGTTTTGTTTTGAATTACACTAAATTATTTCCAAAAGAAAATCATAACGAATTGTTGGCGGTTGCTTTTAATTCGCAGCTGTTTCAAAAATCAATTTTATTGAACCGAAGTATCAGCACACGAAAACAAATTTTAAACAGTAAGGATACTTCATTGGTAAATACTTACAACCGCTGGTTAAACACTAAACAATTAATTTCATCAGGCTTCCGCGATCTGGATTTTCAGGGAAGTTATTGGAACATGACGGAACTGGAACAGCAAGCTGATAAAATGGAACAGTTCATTAAATCCAAAACTAATTTATTTGCGAAGAACGTAACAGTAACTTACAAAGACATCCAATCAAAATTATTACCGGGAGAAGCGGCTGTAAATATTTTACGTGAAGATCTGTATGTAACCGATACAACTTCGGCTGTTGATTATGTGGCACTCATTTTAAAAAAAGATTCGCCCTACCCTATTTTGGTGAGATTTCCGGATGCCAAATTATTTGAAACTGATTTTGTAGATTATTACAGCGAACAAATTGAAAACCGTAAGGAAGATAAATTATCGTACAACCGTTTTTGGAAACCGATATCGGCGCAGCTTACAGGAATTAATAAGATTTACATTTCAACTGACGGAATTTACAATCAAGTCAATCTTTACACATTACAAGATCCGGTCACAACTAAATATGTTTTAGATAATTTCAGTATTGTGGTTTTGCCAAATCTGACTTACATTCTAAATGCAGAAAAAAGTAATGATTCAAAAACTGCGCAGCTCTATGGTTTTCCTGATTACGAATTTGATTTCTCTAAGCAAAAAAGTGAGCCTAAACAAAATCAGCTATTAGCAGTAAACCGCTTTGGTTTTTCTGAATTACCGCCTTTACCGGGAACAAAAACAGAAGTGGAAAATATTTCCGCCTCTTTAAAAAATAATAAATGGGATGTAAATGTCTTTACAAATGAAAAAGCATCTGAAGAACAATTAAAAAAAATTACATCACCAAAAGTATTACACATTGCCACTCACGGTTTCTTTTTAAAGAACATTGATGATTACGAAGATAAAAGTTTTTTAGGTTTTGAAGCCAATAAATTAAAAATGAATCCGCTCTTGCGCTCAGGTATTATGATGGCAGGTGCATCCGTTGTTGCACGTGATACTTTAAACTTAAACAAGGGACAAGACGGAATTTTTACGGCTTATGAAGCTTCACTTCTTAATTTAACCAATACAGATCTGGTTGTTCTCTCCGCCTGCGAAACGGGTTTAGGTGTTAGTTTAAATAACCAGGGCGTATTTGGTTTGCAGCGCGCGTTTTACATTGCCGGTGCAAAAAATTTAATTATGAGTTTGTGGGTAGTTGATGATGATGCCACGCAAATTCTAATGAGCGAATTTTATAAAGAGTGGGTCCTTAATCTCGCCAAAGAAAACATTTCTAAAGCCTTTAAAAAAGCGCAAGGCGAAGTGCGGAAAAAATATCCTCATCCTTATTTTTGGGGAGCCTTTACTTTGTTGGGGAATTAATTATTGTCATTCGTTTTTAGTTCAACCTAAAACTTAATGGCTTATTAATCTAATAACTTAAGAACCAATAACTCTTCCATTGCATTCATACGAAACAAAAAATTTCCTCCAAATTTTCATTTTTCAAGAAATTATGTTATATTTGACTATTGATAATAAATAGTAAAATATAAATGACCGTAAAGGAACATATACTAAAACTTTTTAAGGCGGAGAATGAACTGACCGTTAAGGAAATAACAGACAAACTTGGCGTTTCTAAACAAATGGTGCATTTGGTAATGAAACGCCTTCTCGATGATAATATCCTTGAAAAATTTGGGCGTACGCCAAAAACAGTTTACAAATTAATTTCTCAAAAAAATAAAGCGGCTGAAGATACTCCACTTCCGTACATTTCTGAAAAAGATAATGATTTTTTAGCTAAGAATTTTTTGGTGGTTACTGAAACCGGTAATTTATTGGAAAAGACAGAGGCCTTTGATCATTGGTGCAAACAAAGAAAATTACCAACAGAGAAAACGTTGAAGGAATTTATTGAAACCAAAAAAAAATATAATTCTTATTACGACAAGCACGGCAACGTCAATGGAACCGCTAAATTAAAAAGCACAAAAGGTTACGAAAAAATTTATTTGGATGATTTGTTCTATTTGGATTTCTACGCTATTGAACGGTTTGGCAAAACACGTTTAGGAACCATATTGCATTATGCAAAACAGGGGCAAAATAAATTTTTAATGCGCCTGATGATGGATGAGATCAGGGACAGAATTACCTCCTTCGTTAAATTGCACAAGGCGGATGCCATTGGTTTTGTCCCTCCTACCATTAAGCGTGAAGTACAGATCATGAAATTTATACAGAACAATTTACAAATGGCACTTCCTGTAATTGAAATTAAAAAAACAGGCGGCATCATTCCCGTACCGCAAAAATCATTATCAAAATTGGATGAACGCATACGTAATGCTGAAAATACTTTTGTTGTTACTGAAAGGCGCGCATTTAAGCATGTTATTTTAATAGATGATGCTGTTGGTTCCGGCTCCACTCTAAACCAAATTTCCGGAAAAATAAAAAATAAAAAGGTTGCAAAAAAAGTCACCGGCTTAGCTATTGTCGGCAGCTTTAAAGGCTTTGATGTTATTACGGATGTATAACACACTCTTATTCCTTCTGGGGGAGCGTTTACTTTGTTGGGTCGAAATTCTGCGAAAAAATTTATGCAT
>DATMPR010000128.1:0-2157 GCA_035567575.1 Bacteroidia bacterium | reverse complement strand
CAAGCGGGACTATCTCTTACAGCAATCAAATTGTCCCCATTATAAACGCATCTTGCGGAAAGACTGATAACAATTGTCACTCCTCATCTTCCGGTTTTGGTGACTTTAATACTTATCAGGGTTTTACGTCTCATCCATCTGATCATATTATCCACTCTGTAAAGCAGGATAACAATTCTAATTACCCTCCGATGCCCTGGGGAAGCAGTAAACTTTCTCTCTGTAATATTTCAAAAATTGTAAATTGGATAAATCAAGGCAAAAAAAACAATTAAAACATAAAACGAAAAAAATTCCCTTGTGGAAAATTTCACTCTTATAAAATTAATTATTAAAGTATTAATGTACCCTATTTTGAGAATTTAAACCCATTTTACCTGCCAAAATTACCCTGTGTTGTGGTTTTTATCCGGACAAAGATGAGAAATTTTAGTTTAACGTGAGTTATGGATTAAATTTTTTGGAAAAAATGGAAGGGACCTTGTCAAAAAAGGTATAAGCAACTAAACCGGAGAAAAGATTAACAAAAAAATTCATAGGACTTCTATGCCTTGTATGATCTATATCACAAACGGTCATAAGTATATCGTTAACAGCTTCAATCATACCTCTTTTTTTGTGAAGTAATTTTTCATGAAAATCAATGAGTTTATTTTTCATATTTGCTCTTATTCCCGTTATGAGCTTTAATCCTTTGGCGTATAATTTCTCAAAGCCTTTTGAAGACAGGAAACCTTTGTCAGTAAACATTTTTCCTATAAAACCGTCAAAAAAAGTAAGCATCCAATCCAGGTTATTATCTGCTTTAGAAGCCTTTGTAAAAGCACATTTCATTAACTGTCCATATTGATTTACAGCAATAAAAACTTTAAAGCCATAGAACCAACCAGTAGATGATTTACCTCTGTTAGCATAACCAGTAAATACCTTATGCTGGTTTATTCTTCTGTTATCACAAACCGGTAATTTTTTAGAATCAGCATAATAAATCCCTGTTTGCTTTCCCGTTCTATAATAATTCAGGTGTACCAGTAATAAAGGCATTACTCTGGGCATAAGGGAGACGAAACGTTCGTAACTTACCAACTTGGGAAAATAAGTTTTCAAATCTTTGAGAACAATCTGAGTATAATAATATTGGAAACATTTATATCCTGAAAGATGATAATAAACTGAAATACTCATTATTTCACCCGGACTTAATGAGGGGTCGCTTGTCGGTTTTTTGAATTTCCCAGATCCTAATTTGGATTGATTATAACTTCTTAAAAAGTCCTTTAAAAAATCATCACAACTCACATAAATCTCTATTAGTTTTGTTGGGTCACGATAGTGGCCATTACCTTTGAGTTTTTGTTTGCAAACCCAAATTCTTAGTTTTTTGGCATACTTATCGTAGATCTTTTGTTTCTTTCAAACTTATTAGTGTTAATCCATAACTCACGTTAATAATAGTATTTGCGTTTTTTTTAAAGAAAATAATTTTTACCTTTATTCTAAATTAAATTATCCTATGAAAAAAATTATTTTAACATTATCATTTGTAGCTTTATTTTCGGTTGTATCGAAAGCGCAAGACTCAAAATCCAAACACACCCAGGAGCCGGTAAAAACAGTTGTTAATTCTGATGGAACTACAACTACTGTTACAGCAAGTTCGACTCCGGCTGAACAAACCCCGGCTAAAAAGGGCGGAACACGTATGGCAATAAATGAAAAAGGATTACCTGGCGGTTCAACTGCAAAAAAGGAACCTGCTAAAGAAGAAAAAGCTGCCCCGGTAATGGGTCAACCCGGATCTTCAAATAAAAAAGGACAATAATAAATATCTGATCTCTATTTTTTAGAGAATTTTGAATATAAAAAAACTCAGCGCATCCGCTGAGTTTTTTATTTGTAAATGAATTTTACAGGAGAGAGGTAATATCTTTGCTTAAAGGATCAACCTTGCTTGAAAAGAATTTGATGACGTTTCCTTTTTCATCTATTAAGTATTTACAAAAATTCCAGTTTGGCGAATCGCTGCAGGTGCCGTTTTCTTCTTTAGACCCAAGCCATTTATAAAGCGGGTTAACATCATTTCCTTTTACGCTGATCTTTTCCATCATTTGAAAAGTAACGCCGTAATTTTTAGTGCAGAATTCTTTTATTTCAGCG
>DATMPR010000127.1:0-7942 GCA_035567575.1 Bacteroidia bacterium | reverse complement strand
ACTCCACAATTTTTATGGCGCGTTCGATCATGATGTCTTCGGTATTAGCTTCATATTCGTCTTTCATATTATTACCGAATAGTCTTGCAACGGCTTGCCACATGCAGGCTTCAAAACCGCCACGCATTTCTTTTACAATTTCATAAGTAGTTTTTCCAGTTTCGCGGTCAATTAATTTCATTAACACACGTCCTTGATTAATGGAAAGATCTTTTAATTCATCTTCAAATTCGTGTTTAAGATCTTTTTCGCAAACGCGCAAATAAGCTTTTTTCATTTTTTCGTTTGGCATTTTGGCGAGAATCTGATCGTACTCTTTTAATTTGGCTGCTGCTAAAATTGCGTACGGATAAACTTTTTTAACATTGTATTTTACACGTGTCCATTGCTCGTAATGTTTTTTGTTTTTAAAAACATATTCGGTGTAAACGTAAATATCTTGTAAATCAATAACAGGAACAGTATCACCATTTATAATTTCGGCTCTGCATTTATAGCCTGGTTCAGTTATAGGTACGGTTAAATCAGTATTATCCTGAGAAAATAAAGGATAGCTTAAAATGAACATAAACATAAGCAGGGCAGGGGTTTTGATCCTGAAATGGGTGCTTAGTGATGGTATATATTTTGAATAGTTCATATACCTGTTTATTGTATTTTACGTAAAAGGTAACCTAAAGTTACATTAATCTTTTAAGCGGCTTTCGCGCCATTTGCTTTTTTTAACAATACCATTAGCAATAGGCTGCGCTTGTTTCTTGTTATTGTTAAAAATGTAGGATGCTGCGATCGCCAAAGCCTCATCATTTTCATTTCCTTCGTGATTTAATATTTCAGGGTTAAAATATTTGCTAATAAAACCGGTATCAAATTTGCCTGAAACAAAAGCTTCGTGTTTTAAAACAAAAGTGCAAAAATCAAGAGTCGTTTCAACACCAATAATTTTGTAATCGTTAATGGCGCGCAACATTTTAGCAATGGCATCATTTCTGTCTTTACCATGTACAACTAATTTCGCGATCATCGGATCATAATAAATTGGAATATCCATTCCTTCTTCAAAACCATCATCAACTCTTACACCGGGTCCGCTCGGCGTTTTGTAAACAATTAATTTTCCGATATCCGGTAAAAAATTATTCGCGGGATCTTCAGCACAAACGCGCACTTCAATGGAGTGACCGTTTATTTTCAAATCTTCTTGTTTAAAAGTTAATTTTTCGCCGCGTGCTACTTTAATTTGTTCTTTCACGAGATCCAAACCTGTTATCATTTCGCTTACAGTATGTTCAACTTGTAAGCGCGTGTTCATTTCTAAAAAATAAAAATTCAGATCGGCATCTACTAAAAATTCAACAGTCCCTGCGCCGCTATAACCGCAACCTTTTGAAACTGCAACAGCACATTCACCCATTTTTTTTCTGAGTTCAGGAGTTAATACACTTGATGGAGCTTCCTCAATAACTTTTTGGTGACGACGTTGTATGCTGCACTCGCGTTCAAATAAATAAACGCAATTACCGTGATTATCTGCTAAAACTTGTATTTCGATATGTCGCGGTAAGCTTGCATATTTCTCAATAAAAACTGCGCCATTTCCAAATGCAGATATTGCTTCGCTGATTGCCATTTTCATTTGCTCTTCAACTTCACTTTCTTTTTCTACTAAACGCATTCCTTTTCCGCCGCCGCCGGCACTTGCTTTAATTAAGAGCGGGAAACCAATTTGTTTTGCGAGTTTAATTGCTTCTTTTGTATCACTAATAGCTCCATCAGAGCCGGGTATCATGGGAACATTATTTTTTTTAGCAGTTGCTTTCGCGCTTAATTTATCACCCATCATGTCCATTGCTTCAGGACTCGGACCGATAAATGTAATTCCTGCTTCTCGAACTTTGCGTGCAAAACCGGCGTTCTCACTTAAGAAACCATAACCGGGATGAATGCCATCCACTTTGTTGGCCTTACAAATTTCAATTATTTTATCACCTAAAAGGTAAGATTGATTACTTGGGGGCGGACCTAATAAAAAAGCCTCATCGGCATAACGTACAAAGGGTGCGTTGCGGTCGGCCTCAGAATAAACGGCTACGGTTTTAATACCCATTTCCTTTGCGCTTCGCATCACGCGTAAAGCAATTTCACCTCGGTTTGCTATTAAGATCTTCTTCATATTAAAAACTAAAATACCTTCCAAATATAACTATTCAGGGGATTAAATCACAGGGGTTTTGTATCTTTTTTATATGGATAAAGGCCTTTGAAATTAAAACAGGTTAAATCACTTACCAATACGGTAAATTATTTACCAATACGGTAACTTTTTATTATATTTGTAGTATAATATTAATTACGAATGAATATTTACAATAAGAGTTCTATTATTGAAGCCTATAAGAAGCACAAGAGCTCAAGATTGTCATTAGAAATTTGGTACGAGGAAGTTGAATCAAAAACCTGGAAAACGCCTAATCAACTTAGGCAGGAATATAGAGGCAACATAAGTATATTAAAAAGTGGCCGTGTGGTATTTAATATAAAAGGGAATGATTATAGACTAGTAGCCGCCATTAATTATGAAAACGGATGGTTATTTATTAAATTCATTGGCACACATGAAGAATATGATAAAATAGATGCTAATACAATAGGCTTATATAAACCAAAACGAAACTTTAAATAAAATCAAAATGGAAGTAGAAGTAATTAAAACCAAAACCCAGTACGAAAAAGCTTTGCAGCGCTTTGAAGAAATATTTCATGCAAAGTCTAATACTAAAGAAGGAAAAGAAGCTGAGCTTCTCGCTCTCGTAATAAAAGATTATGATGATAAGCATTTCGTTATTAATTCACCGGATCCCGTTGAAGTGATAAAATATCGTATGGAACAGATGAATCTTACCAAAACTGAATTGGGTAAGATTCTTGGGCATGGAACGCGCGTAAGTGTTATTTTGAACCGTGAACGTAAATTAACTTTGGAGATGATAAGAAACCTTCATGCCAAGTTAAATATTCCTTTGGAATCTTTGATTCAAGCCTATTAAATTCATTTCATAAAAGTGTAACTAATTACTGATATTTGCGTTATTTTGCATAAGCTCATGGCTTGAATAAAAATAGTGAATGAGCTATGCAGCACGCAGTCCATACCAATGCTAAAACAATTTTATATTCTTTTATTAATTACAAATTTTAGCTTGGGATTTTCCCAAAAAAAAGATACCTTATTTACGTCTTTGTCCACATTGGAAGCGCAAATAATGAATTTGCAGCACAAAGTTTTTGAGTCTAAAAAAGAAGCCGACCGTTTTGAGGCAAACAAAGAATTCATAAAATTATGGTACGAAGCTTTGCAGCAACCTGCTTCCATCACTTACAACTTCGATAGCATTAAAGGCGTTTCCTGTTTAAGATCAAAAGATAAAAAATTCAGAATTATAACCTGGAATGTTTTTAAGAAAGATGGACAACAAGCTTATTTTGGTTTTATACAAGTGAATAATAGAAAAGTGATCAAGAAAGGATTATTTAAAAAAGAAGTTACAGAAAAATACGAAGTTTTTCCTTTAGCAGATAGATCTGCCTCTGTAACATCACCTGAAACTTATGTCGGCAACCCTGATAAATGGTTTGGGATGTTGTACGTTGATTTGATCGATTGTGATGGTTATTACACGTTGATAGGTTGGGACGGCAATGATAATTTAATTCAGAAAAAATTCATTGATATTTTATATTTTAAATCAGATGGCCAGCCTGTTTTTGGGAAAGATGTTTTTAAAATTCCAAAGAAAAGCCCGAAGCGAATTATGTTTCAATACTCAGCTGAAGTCGCGATGTCGTTAAAATATAATGATAAACGCGGACAAATTATTTTTAGTCATTTAGCACCAAAAGATGAAGGCACTACTTTAGAAGGACAATATCAATATTACGGTCCGGATGGAAGTTTTGATGCTTACGAATTAACTAAAGACCGCTGGGTGTTGAAAGAAGATGTTGATATCCGCAACGATAAAAGCAAGAATGATAACGTGCGAAAGCCTGATCCTAAAAAAGAAAAGGATCTGTATGAGCCGAAGAGGTAAAAGCAGAAAATTAAAATAGAAACATTTTTGTATCATGTTTAATTATCTAAATAGTTTTTTGGCGGTTCTTATTCCTTAACAAAAACTTTATTACCAACAACGGTCCCTTTAACTGAAACGGTTAAATTGTAGTAGCCGGCACTAATATCGTTTAATTCAAATCTATTTATTGCCTCTGCTTTTTTGATAAGAATTATCTCGCCGAATAAATTTCTTATTGTGATAAATGCATCAG
The DNA here is from genome assembly GCA_035567575.1 of Bacteroidia bacterium. Taxonomy (GTDB): domain Bacteria; phylum Bacteroidota; class Bacteroidia; order B-17B0; family Aurantibacillaceae; genus JAHEYG01. The sequence goes on along the minus strand of DATMPR010000127.1, from coordinate 3,616 downwards.
TTGTTTCGGATATATCAAGAACAAAATTTCCGTTATTCGGGTTTGGTGATACATTAATTTTATTTTGTATGGTAAGAGAACTAAGCCCCATACTGATTACTTCCGTAATAATTATTCGTCCGTCGCCCGTATAAGTACCCGGAGTATTTGCCTGGTTTGAGCCGGCATTATAAGAACCGCCGCCACCGCCGGCAGAAAATGATGATCCGGAAGTGCCGCCTCCTGAATAACCGCCGCCGCCGCCGCCGTTTCCGTTTCCATCCCATCCGCTGCCGCCGCCTCCGAAACCGCCGGGTAACCAAAAATCGAACTGGCCTCCATTACCGCCATTAATAAAAGATAAACCAACAGCTGTTGAGCATTGTGGCATATAAAAAACACCGGTGCCATCCGAATAAAATCCACCGCCTGAGCCTCCGTTTGTATTAACCGCGGAGCCACCGTTTCCGTTTATTCCGCCTGCGCCACCTGCTGCACCTGCTGTTCCATTTACTCCAATTGATGCATCAATACCGTTGCCTCCTAATAAACCACCCGCACCTCCGCCGCCGCCAGCAATGATAAACGGATTGTTTAATGTATCTGAAACAAAACTTCCGCCTCCACCGCCATAACATCCGGAACCGGATGAACCCTGCTGCCCAACAAGAATTTTTAAAACAGAACCGGCGACTAAATAAAAATCACCTTTCATGCAAGCACCTTTGCCTCCGAATTTAATTGGAATTTCGCTCCCTCCCTGTGCTCCGCACACTTCAAAATGATAAACGCTGCTTACCGGAACTGTCCATGTTTGAATTCCGCCGTTTGATTTTACCATCGAGCTTAAATTGGTGGATGCATATGCTGAATCAAGTTTCGACTGGCTTGGGCCTATATTACCGGTAGCGCCTGCAGTTGTAAAAACATAAGTGTTTTGCGCATTTAGGAAACTTGAAAAAAATAAAACAATAACCAAATAGGTGTGTCTTATTATATTTCCGGAGGTGTGATTCTTTTTCATAGTTTATTTTTTATGTTATCAAAGAGACGACAATAGCCCGACGTCAAAAAAACAGAAACCGCTAAAATCTTACAGATGAAAGAACACGCATAAATTGATCACAAAGGAAGGTTGATGAAGGGACCATTATGGAAGGACAATACCCATATTACAGCCCGGACGGATTTTGAGGCTTACGAATTAAATAAAGACCACCGGGTGTTGAAAGAAGACGTTGATATCCGTAATGATAAAAGCAAGAATGATAATGTGCGAAAACCTGATCCTAAAAAAGAAAAAGATCTGTATGAGCCGAAAAAATAACTTATTTTCTCAAATTTTCCGGCAATTTTCTTTTTGATCTTGGTGCGAAGAAAAAGTGTTTAATATAAACCGGTTCCTGTATTCCATTTACATTGTAAAAATTTTCCAGAAAAGCATTAAATGTTTTGCGGTCGTTTTTAGCTTGCTCTTTTGCTTCTTTGGTAATATCAACGAATTCAATTGTAACAGTCCGTTTTGGTACAAAGAAAATTAAATTCGCGAACCAGATACCAATGGCTTTAATGTATGTTGGCAAAAAAGGAGGTTGTTTACCTTTCCATGCTTTCGACCACATGCTGCCCCAGAGTCCGCTAATGCGCACGCCTAACACTTTAACATTATCCGGAAGGTCGGCCATTAAAGAGTAAGCGCCTTGTTTATTGTAAACTCGTTCTATGCCTTGATCGGTTAATTGTCCGGAAGGATAAATGATAACTGCTTTTCCTCTTTTAGCGGCTTCATGAATTTCTTTGTTCATGCGCTGTAAAATATTCATGTCGCGGTTACTTTTCAGATCACTGACTTTAACGGCTTCCCATTTGCGGAGAAAAAACTTGATCACAGGTATTTTAAAAAAACGTTCAGCTACAACAGGAGTGATACCCGAATATTTAAACGTTTGTATTGCCATGATCTGCGGATCAACATGGGATTGATGATTCGGAAACATTATTTTACCGCCGGGTGCTTCTAAAAGTTCAATTCCTTTTATTACAATTTTGTAACGGCGCGATAAAGCAAAACTGTAAATGTACCAGCAAATCCTTACGAATGTATTTTCTTTTCTTGTAAATCCGTTCATTTTTTGGTTGTTGAGTTAATGGGTTATTAGGTTACTGAGTTTTGGTTTTCTTAATAACTTAAACGAATTATTTTCCTGAAGTAATTTCTTCCTCATGATTAAAAATTTCAGCTATCACAAACTTATACTTTTCCTTAATGATCCTTCTCTTCAATTTAAGGGTAGGGGATAATTCCCCGCTTTGTGGTGTCCATTCTTCACTTATAATACGAAAACGTTTAATATGTTCATCGTGACTCAATTGTTTGTTAAAGGTGTTCACAATTTTTTGGTAATGGGAATAAACATCTTTGTTCGCAGCTAATTCTTCATCCGCTTTGTAATCAATTTTATTTTCGGAAGCCCATTTTTTAAGTGCCTCATAATTTGGAGAAATTATTGCCGAAGTATGTTTTTCGCCTTCACCAATTACCATCAACTGATCTATATAAACAGAATCCTTAAAAATATTCTCAATCATTTGTGGCGAAACATATTTTCCGTTCGATAATTTGAATAATTCTTTTTTTCTATCAGTGATCCTTAAAAATTTTCCTTCTTCCAAAATACCAATGTCGCCTGTATGAAACCATCCGTCTTTATCAATCGCATCTGCAGTTGCGGTTTCATCTTTGTAATAACCTTTCATTACGTTCGGACCCTTCACTAAAATTTCACCATCATCAGCTAATTTTAGTTGTACATTTTCTAAAACGCAGCCAACAGTTCCTAATTTCATTTCATCGGAATTAAGATGATTGATGGTGATTGCGGGAGAAGTTTCTGTTAGTCCGTACATATTGAGTAACTTGATATTAGCTGCCCAAAAAATTCGTTCTAATTTTGGCTGCAATGCTGCACCCCCAACACCAATACTTTGGATGTTTCCTCCTAAAGCGGCACGCCATTTGTTAAAAATTATTTTATTGGCGAGCCACAATTGAAATTCATACCATAAACCATTTTTTCCATCACGTTTATATTTGTCGCCAAGATTTAATGCCCAGAAAAATAATGTTCTCTTCATTCCTTTTAATTGCTCCGCTTTCCCCATTATTTTATCGTACACTTTTTCGAGAATACGCGGAACAGTTCCAAAACCTTCCGGCTTTATGTCCGCAAGATCGCGTGCAATTGTACCGATGTTTTCGGAATAATAAATACTGCAGCCTGAATACTGTGTTTGGTAAATGCCCATGCGTTCGCCAACATGACAAACAGGTAAAATGCTAAGGTATTTATGATTTGGTTGTAAATTGAAAACTTTAGAAACAGAAATCGCGTTGCTCATTAAATTCTGATGCGTCAAAATTACTCCTTTGGAATTTCCTGTTGTGCCTGAAGTATAAATTAATGTTGCAGCATCGGTTGGAAGAATTGTTTTTTTAATTTCTTCGACTTCATTTTTTTTATCCGTATTCTTTTTTCCTGATTCTAAAATTTCTTTCCAGTTTTTTGCTTCTGGAAAATCATCAAAGGCATAAATATTTTGCAAAGATCCTTTTCCAATAAGTTTTCCTGTTTTATTC
>DATMPR010000126.1:0-6152 GCA_035567575.1 Bacteroidia bacterium | reverse complement strand
TACTTTTACAACAAACAATACTTCATCCAACACGGTATTTAACGTAGAGCTGATAGTGATTAGCACAAATGGATGTAGTGATACCATTCAGAAAACAGTAACACTTTCGCCATTGCCTGATGCTAATTTTACAGTTGATACGCCTGCTTGTTCTCCTAAAATTTTAACCTTCACGAATTTATCGGTAGGCGCTAATTTGTATAATTGGGATCTGGGGAATAGTAATACAGCGGTTTCAACAAACACAACACAGCAATACATAAATAATTCCGGTGTAAACCAAACCTACACTGTTCAATTAGTGGCCACAAATACTTTTGGATGTAAGGATACATTAAAAGTTCCAATAGTAATTCATCCGCAGCCAAGTTTTAATTTCGTTCCAACACCTACAGCTGGCTGCGCGCCTTTAAGTGTAAATTTCCCAACCGTTGTAGGAGTCAGCAGTTATAATTGGAATTTCGGTGATGGAAATACCGGTTCATCAGGAAACATAACACACACATTTGTGAATGTAACATTAGCTGATGTTATTTACACTGTACAATTAATTGCAAGCAATTCTTTTGGCTGTGCTGATACTACAACATCCCAGGTAACGGTGTATGCCCAGCCTGTCGCTAATTTTCAAGTGAATCCAACCACAGTTAGTATTCCTGATGATCCGATCGCGTGCACCAATCTTTCTACGGGAAATGCGAGTAATTACTGGACCTTCGGTGATGGAACAAATTCTACTGCAGTTAATCCAACGCATGACTATACCGCGGAGGGCGAATATATTGTCACTTTAATTGTTACCAATGCAAAAGGATGTAAGGATACTTTTAGCCTGCCAACAAAAATTATTGTTCATGAAGCTGCAAGTATTCAGGTACCAAATGCGTTTACACCAAACCTACTGGGTTCTCCCGGACATACCTTTAATTCAAGTGATCTGAGTAACGATATTTTTCATCCGGTTATAAAGGGAATTGACAAAGCTTTATACGAGTTAAGTATTTATTCGCGTTGGGGTGAGTTATTATTTGATACCAAAGAAACCACCGAGGGCTGGGATGGTTATTACAAAGGAAAAGTTTGTACGCAGGATGTTTATGTTTGGAAACTAAGAGCAGTGACACTTGATGGTAAAATAATTAATAAAACAGGAGATGTGCTGTTGCTGAAATAGTTTATGAGTTTTTTTATCAGAATAAATATTTTTTTGTTGTTGAACGCAAGTTTATATAGCCAGACTCCTTCACCAAAGCAAATTAACAAACAGTTAAAAGATGCTGCATTTTATTTTGATGGGGAAGATTACATGAACGCACTTACTGAATACAAAAAAGTGCTTATTATGGATAAGAAAAACGAAACAGCTAATTTAAATGCACTTATTTGCAGATTAAAAATAAATCAGCCTGTTGATTCAGTTTTGGATCATATAGATAAAATACAAAACTCTAAATTGCCTGAAGCGATGTATTATTTGGGCATAGTAAATCATCAGTTAAAAAATTTCGATGTAGCTATTGATTATTTAAACAAATACAACGCCATCGATCCAAAGAAAAGAGCCATTAATACAGATGAAACCAATCACATGATCGAGATTTGCAATAATGCGAAAAAAGAAATTTCTCATCCACACCGTTCCATTATAAAAAACATGGGTGATGAAATAAATTCTCCTTATCCTGATTATGTTCCCGTGATTACTTCCGATGAAAGTGTAATGTATTTTACATCCCGCCGCGAAGGGAGTTCTCATAATATAAAAGATGCCTACGGCAATTATTACGAGGATGTTTATATAAGCTACAATACCTATGGCAAATGGAGCAAGGCCGTAAATATTGGTCCGCCTATTAATTCCGATACACACGATGCTTGTGTGGCATTAAGTCCGGATGGTCAGCGCATGATCGTTTATCGTACAGCGCCCGATTTAGTAACAGGAGATCTGTATGTAACAAAAGCCACACAGGGTTTTTCCGGAATGCAATGGGGACCCTTACAAAAGTATGGCAACGAAATTAATTCTCAATTTATTGAAACGAGTGCTTGTTTTAGCAGTGATACGAGCGAAATTTATTTTAGCAGTAATCGTCCGGGTGGTTATGGCGGAAAAGATCTTTACCGGATAAAAAAATTACCTAACGGCCGGTGGGCAATGCCTTTTAATTTAGGTAAAGAAATTAATACACCTTATGATGATGATGATCCGTATTTACATCCGGATGGGGTGACTTTGTTTTTTAGCTCGAAAGGACATAATACCATTGGTGAATATGATATTTTTAAGTCAGTATTAGACCCGGAAACAAATACGTTTTCGAAAGCTGAAAATTTAGGTTACCCTATTAATTCGGTCAATAACGACCGCTTTTTTGTTTTGAGCGGAGATGGTAAACATGGTTATTATTCGTCGGTAAAGGAAGATAGTAAAGGTTCATCGGATATTTACATAATTGATACGCGCTTTGGCGATAATGATCTGATTGTGAAATCGGCATTTGTTTACAGGGATGGAATTCCGGGCAGGGCAAAGATCACATTGCTCGATACAGAAACAAAACAAATAGCAGGTATTTTTAGTTCAAGTTCAAAAACAGGAAAATTTGTATTAGCGCTGAACCCTCTTAAATATTATAAAGTAATTATTGAAGAGGACGGATTTAATACAATTGCAATGGATATTGATCCTGTCGCTTTTGAAAAACAGGAAAGCGACCTGATCATTAAAATGAGTAAGAAAATAAATTGAAAAAACATTTATACATAATTTTCTTAATACAGTCTGTATTTAAATTGTTTGCACAAGACCCGCAGCTGACACAATTTTATGCAGCACCTCAATATTTAAATCCTGCTTTTACAGGTTTAACAACCGAGCACAGATTTGTTGCTAATTACCGCAATCAATGGCCTGGTATCCGGAAAACTTACCAAACTTCAATGGCGGCTTATGATTATAACTTAAGCGATGTAAGCAGTGGAATTGGTGTTTTTGTAATGCAGGATGTGGCTGGTACTGCAGGATTAACACATTCTCAGGCGGGTTTAAATTATGCATATCGGTTTACGGTTAGAAAAACAAGAGAGATAAGAGCGGGAATAAGCGCATCATATAACACGAAAAGTTTAGGCTTTAGTAAATTAACTTTTAACGATCAATTGGTGACAGGTTCTCCTACTTCATTGGATGGTGCAAATTATGCGCGCAGAAATTTTGTGGATCTTGGTGCAGGAGTTTTATATAATTCGGCTAAGTTTTGGTTAGGTGGTTCTGTTAAACATTTAAACAGGCCAAATGTAAGTTTAATCGGACAGCAGGATGCTTTGCCTATGTCAATCGATATTCATGGCGGTTATCGTTATATTATCGAATCAAGAGGCAGTTCAAAATCACAATTAAAAAAATACTTTACCGCTTCTTTCAATTATAAACACGAATTAAAATACGATCAATTAGATCTGGGTTTTTATTATTTCCACGCTCCAATAAACTTTGGTTTTTGGTATAGAGGTATTCCGTTTAAAAAATATTCACCGGCATTTCCTAATAATGAATGTCTGGCGATATTAATTGGTTGTGAGATCCCTAAACGAAATTTAAGAATCGGGTACAGTTATGATTTAACTATTTCTTCATTGGGAATAAATAATTCTCTTGGGGCTCATGAAGTATCATTGATCTATGAATACGCTCAGAAAAAGAAAAGAAAAGCAAAACGCGTATTGGTTACCTGCCCGAAATTTTAACCTCCGGATCTTTAAAATAATTTAAAATGGCCTCGTAATAAGATTTAGCCACTAAATAAACGCGCTCCGATGTTTTCACGCCGTAATCATCATAATTAGTTGTATTAAGCATAGCGCATTCTTTAGTATTATCCTGGTAAAGACTTTCACCATAGATAAGAGGAGAATTAATACATCGCGTTAAAATTAAATTGCGGCAAAATAATCCCTGGCAATTTGTATTCAAAGTGTGTTTCATTAAATAATCGGCATCACTTTGTTTTGCACGGGTAATTTTAAGATTTTTCTCGAAGGAATTCATGGTTAAACGACCCATGGTTTCTGATTGGTGCAATTGCTTTCCTAATAGCAATCGTATAAAATGTAATTTATTACTCGGCTTAGCCAGATCTTTCGCGCCAAACGCGCCGCCAATAAAACACATGCTGTTGTTACGCGCGCTTGAGGTTGTCCAGGGCGAGTTTTTATCATCTACATTGTAATGGATAATAACCGAAACGTGAGGATAAAAAGTATTTATTTTTTTAGCGCGCTCCATCAATTCATAGTCCCTGAAAAAAGCCCAGAACAGTTTTTCCTTCGGAAATTGTTTCAGTATCTTATATTTATCATCATCTAATTCCTTTTTTTGTTTCAGACTGTCCAATACTTTGTTTCTTCTGTACTTGTACCAATCGGCGTATGTTTGATTGAATGCAGTTATGTTTTCCTTAGTGCGGCTCATTATTACTTTTGCGCCTTGTTCTTCAAGCATATTTCTTAATACTTGAGCAGTTAAAAAAGTAAGCTGACCTTCCACCAAAGTAATTGTATCTTTTTTTCTTGACCTTTCGTTCACTAATTTCACATACTTTCCCTCCACTTTCGAATCTTCATAGTTAGAAGAAAAATGTCCCGGGTCGATAGCGATCCGGATATTTTGAAGCGGTTTGGTTTGATTAGTTTTTGGCAGTTTACTATCACTGTTCATGGTAATAACCAAACTGTCGAGTTGTTTTTTGCTTAGTTTGTTACAGCCTTTTAAAGTGTATAATTTTTGCTGTTCTTTTACGGAGGAATTTTCGAAAAATTCAGATAAAACCGGCATTTCATTGGCGTAAACTGCAAATTCTTTTTCGTTTTTTTCATTCAAAATATAAAAAGCGTTTGATTCAAATTGAACGCGGTCGTTAAGTGCCCCTTTTAGATTTAGATATTTATCAAAGCGGACCTTACAATCTGCAATGGATTGCGAAAGGCCGGTTTGGGCAATAAACAACATGATGGGGATAAAGAACCTCATTATAACAAATATATGCTTAAGTGCATCCAGGAATTTTGTAATTTCAGGCTTGTTATTAAAGTACAAATGTTAGCAACAGAACAAATTCAAAGCATTAAAAAAGAGTTTACTTATAAAACATCGCGTTCAGGCGGCAAGGGCGGACAAAACGTGAATAAAGTAGAAACAAAGGTAGAGCTAAGTTTTAATGTTTCTGCCTCTGAAGTGTTAAATGATGCTCAAAAACAGATCTTGCTTGTTAAATTATCTAATCGGATCACTGAAAGCGGCGAATTAAAATTAACAGAGGAGAAATACCGTTCTCAATTAAGAAACAAGGAAGAGGTTATTAAAAAATGCATTGATATCCTAAATCAAGCTTTGCATATTCCCAAAAAAAGAAAAGTTACCAAACCTTCTAAAGCAAGTAAACAAAAGCGAGTAGAGGGAAAAAAAAGAAGAAGCGAAGTAAAACAAAACAGGAGAAAATTATTTTAATAAAGTAATATGGGGAAAATTTTTAAGACCTCGTTTTGCCGTTTTTAAATAGTCCTGACCCTCCTCGGATAAGTAAATTTAAGAGTGTTAGCCCCTTTGTAATAAGATAGCTTCCTAAGACTCATAATTCTCATAATTTTCAACAATATTTTGATAAAAAAACCGTTAACTAAATAGTTATTTTACAAAATATTAACTAAATTTAGATAGTTTATGCGCAAGGTATTAATATCAGGTTTTTTAGCTCTTTCAACTGTTGTTTTTGGCCAAATAGCAAAATACAGCAATGAATTTTTAAATGTGGGAGTAAGCGCCCGTGCTATGGCTATGGGTAACGCGAACGTTGCCTCTGTTAATGATGTTACTGCAGGTTACTGGAATCCATCCGGTTTATTATATCAGCAAAGTAATTTACAATTAGGCTTAATGCACGCCGAATATTTTGCAGGTATTGCAAAGTATGATTTCATTGGCGCTTCAAAACGAATTGACAGCAATAGCGTAGCCGGTATTTCTTTTATTCGTTTTGGTGTGGATAACATTCCGAATACTTTAGAATTAGTAGATGCAAACGGAAACGTAGATTATTCAAGAATTAAATCATTTAACGCAGTAGATGCTGCTCTATTAATTTCGTATGCGC
>DATMPR010000125.1:0-4198 GCA_035567575.1 Bacteroidia bacterium | reverse complement strand
TGCAAGATCAAAACCTATTCTAACCCTGATAAGCCTGAAAACGCTCGAAAAAGAATTGCCACATGGAAAATTTATGCGGATCCACAGATCCTACATTATTGCCTTAAATAAAATAGAGTCAGTTGAAAGAAACCGTGTTATTATAAACAACGAACGAATAACTATTGCTGAACAATACAAAGATAAATTCCAGGAATTCCTTGAAAACAAATCTCTCAATTAGCAAACGATATAATTAGAGTATTCTTCTATATAATATCCCGAAACTTCCATTTTATTTCTTATTTGATATGTATCAGCGTATTTTTCAAAATTAAAACAGCTTTAGGCATCACCTATTAAAAAATTATTCTATCATTTATGCTAAATGAGAAACGCTTAAAACAGATTGTAATTGAAAACTTAGAGGAACATAAAATCTGTTGTTTTATGGAAAAACAAGAAATTAAAGAAACGATGTTTCAAATAACGGGCTGTGATCTTGAAAAACTTCAGAAACATCTTTGTTTTTTAAGTGTTAGGATCACAGCAATTGATTTCGCTCTATCAGAACACAAAAAATTAGAAAGCAGTTTTTAACTTTGTATTATGCTGAATAAGGATTTGATCAAATAATTTTATACAACACCGGCTTACTCGGACTCGCATCATTCTCGAAACTTGCAATTTGAATGTTAAGTAAATACATTCCATCATCGACTTCGTTTGGAACATAAATTAATTCGGTTATTGTTTTTTGTAATTGGGTATTGTTTGGGTATTGCCAAAACGCGTGATGTGCAATTAATTTTCCGCCATCTGCTTCCTTATCTACACTAGGTGTATCCAGCAATAAATGTTCAACATCAATACTATTTAAAAATAGAATTGATTCTTCTGTCATGTAAACAGGATTAGTCCCGGTATATTGTGTTTTTAATTTTGCAGGACTATTCCCCAAAGTTCTAATTATAACCGCTTCCGGTTTCGCGCCATTTAAGCACAATTCAATTCCTTTTTTAGAAATTACTCTGTCGCCATTTTCTAATTCTTCAGGTAAAACAGTTATAACCTCAGCAATAAATAAAAAACGCTTTAAACATTTATTAATGGTTATGAATTCCTTACTTATGTGTCCAACACATTCCGTGTGCGTTCCATTGCCATGCGGATTAAATTTTATATCACGGAAATTTACACTTCCGCCTTTGTTTACATCCCCTATCCAATTACCCATTACAACAGGTTCGATCGTCATTGGTTTTACGAACCATGCACTCGCGCAATCAGCGCCGCTATGTAATGGCATTGAGATATCGATTGGTTTAAAAAAATCAACCCTGAATTCTTTTCCTTTATGCAAAACCGTTGCTATCATTTACAATGCTTCCTTTAATAATTCCAATTTCATGCCGCGAGATCCTTTTATTAAAACAGTTTTATTTTTTTGAATTTGGGATCTTAAATAACCCAAACAATCAGCAGTACTTAAAAACGATTTGAAATGTGTTGGACTTGCATTTGAAAACTCGGGTCCAACTAAGATCACATCATCCAGTTTTTTTTCAATGATCAGTTCCGCAATTTTTTTATGTTCTGCCTGCGAATATTCTCCCAGCTCAAACATATCACCTAAGATCAATAATTTATTCTCAGCTTTTAAATTGGCAAAATTCTCAATGGCTGCTTTCATGCTTGAAGGATTGGCATTGTAAGCATCTAAGATCAATGTGTTGTTTTTAGTTTTTTCCAATTGAGAGCGGTTCATGCCGGGCACATATTCCGACAATGCTTCATTTATTTTCGCGTCTTCAATTTTAAAATAATTCCCCACACAAACTGCGCATAATAAATTAATGAAATTATAATGGCCAATGATCTGAGTTTTTACCATTGGTAATTTTGTCCAGTCTTTTTCGTGGTAACGGGTGGTCCATTTAAAATTCACGAATTCATTTTCGTTATATTGTTTTCCAATTACATCGTAAAGTTTTGTTGTGCCGTAGGTAATTTTATCCATAGCACCGGCTAACTCTTGCAACACCGCATCATCACCATTAATAAAAACACGTCCGCCTTTTTTTTCTATGTAGCGGTAGAGTTCGCTCTTTCCTTTTTTCACGCCTTCTTCGCCGCCAAAACCTTCAAGATGCGCTTTTCCAATATTAGTTATTAAGCCCAGGTCGGGTTCAGCAATTTCACACAATTCATTTATTTCGCCCTGATGGTTTGCTCCCATTTCAATAATGGCAATTTCGTGTTCTTTAGTAAGTGATAATAAAGTTAACGGAACACCTATATGATTATTTAAATTACCGATCGTTGCTAATGTTTTAAAATTTTTGCTCAATACAGCTTTAATTAATTCTTTATTGGTAGTTTTTCCGTTACTGCCGGTGATGGCAAGAACCTGAAGTTTTAATTGTTTGCGGTGATGATTTGCTAAATTTTGCAATGCTTTTAAAACATCCTTAACAAAAAATATTTTTTCGTTGGTTGCATGTTTTTCTTCATCCACAACAACATAAGCACAACCGCCTTTTAAAGCTTTTGCTGCAAACTCATTAGCATTAAAGTTAGAGCCTTTTAAACAAAAAAACACACTGCCCTTTTCGAGCTTACGTGTATCGGTACAAATTTTCTGATCGCATTTTACGAATGCTTCATACAAATCTCTAATGTTTGTTTCCTGCATGGGTGCAAATTAAAAACCCTCAGCATTAAACCGAGGGCTTTTAAAAATATTTTATTAACAGAATTATTATTTACCAAATCCAACAGGGCTACCTACGCGTACCATTGCGCAACGGAAACCAATGTTAGCAGTTGCCTGACGCTGATCTAAGAAACGTCGAGTACCAGGATTTAAGAAGTAGGCGCGATCTCTCCAGCTACCACCCTTATAAACGTGTGCTTTATCATTTACTAAAGATGTTTTTGCGTACTCATACATCATTTTTTCTGATTTATCAGTATAAGCATCTTCACCTAGTTCATAATAAATACTTGAGTTCACATCACCATCTAAATAGTTAATGTAATCTGCAGTTTTATAATTTCTGCGCTCATCTAAATTATCGGCTGCAACAGCTGAAGAAACCTCTCTCCATTGTACACGGCCCGGGATATCTGATTTACCTTCAGCAGTAACGTTTTTGTTACCGTTCATTTGCTCCGGATCAGCAGGCACACCTGTCATACGTGTTAAAATGCTATCAACTGATTCAGCAGTTTCACCACTAACGCCATGTAATGTAGGAGGGTTAACTTTATGCTTGAATTTTTGGTAAACCGGACCATCAACGTTAGTTAAGATATCCCCGCCTAAACCACCAATTAAAGTTGTACTATCACGTTGTTGTGTAACAAATACGTTACCACGAAAAGGACGGAACTCATCAGCATCTTGTAAAGTGTTTGGGCGGTAAACATCCATAACCCACTCAGATACGTTACCTGCCATATTATATAAACCATAATCATTTGGCCAATATGAATAAACAGGTGCTGTAACGTCGGCGTTGTCATTCAAGAAGCCTGCAGTACCCATGTAATCACCGGCACCACGAACGAAGTTGGCATTAATTTGACCCATGAATTTGTCAGTAGCATTACGAACACCATGACCATTCCAAGGATAAATACGACGATCAGTAATACGCTCGCCAATTGTGTTACCAATTAAACCATATGCAGCATATTCCCATTCAGCTTCTGTTGGTAAACGGTATTTCGGTAAAAAGATACCATCTTCCATACGTACATCACGCTCAGGATTTTGCTCATCAAATGAAGGTAATTTTTGTTTTAACTGACCTTGCCATTTACCTGAAAGGTAGGCTTCAGTACTAAAGTAATCCTGATCAGAAGGATTTGGAACGTGTTCTAATAAACCTTCACGGATCAAGATAAACTCGTTTACACGGTCGGTTCTCCAGGCACAAAACTCATTGGCTTGTAACCAGTTAACACCAACAACCGGATAATCGCGGTATGCAGGGTGACGTAAATAATATTCAACATAAGGCTCATTATAAGCTAATTTTTCACGCCAAACTAAAGTATCGGGTAACGCCTTATAGTATACATCAGGGAAAGTAGGACCAAATACCCTGGCTGTCCAATATAAATATTCAAGATAAGAGAAATTACTTACCTCAGTTTCATCAAGATAGAATGAAGAAACAGTTACACGGCGAGGGATGTTATTCCAATCATA
>DATMPR010000124.1:0-2720 GCA_035567575.1 Bacteroidia bacterium | reverse complement strand
TTGTTGTTGCTAATAAAATAGATGCCGAAAATTTAAATGAATTGCAAAAAGAATTTTCGGAATTTACACCTGTTTATATTTCTGCTAAAGAAATAAAGAATATCGATACACTAAAAAGTAAATTAGTTGGTTTGTTTGATGCACGGACTGTAAACACAACAGAAACAATTGTTACAAATGCCCGTCACACGGATTCTTTAAAACGCGCTAATCAGGCTTTGAAAAAAGTAGCTGATGGACTAGAAAAAAACATTGCGGGCGATCTGTTAGCAATGGAAATACGTTATGCTTTAGATGAATTAGGAAGTATTACAGGAGAGGTAACGAACGATGATCTGCTTGACTCAATATTCACACGGTTTTGTATCGGAAAATAATGTTTCCCTATTTTAAAAAACACATTTGGATTCCGGTAATTACTATTTATGCTATTGTTGAGCTTATCATAGATCCTGCCGGCGAATTTTGTTTAAATGATGATTGGGCTTATGCAAAAGTAGTCAGCGAGTTCGTGAATACTGGTGTGCTAAAATTTTCGTTTTGGCAGGGAATGCCGGATCTCCCATTACTGTTTATTGGAATATTTTTTTCTAAACTTTTTGGATTTTCATTTACATTGCTGAGGTTAATTTCAGTTGTTTCGTTAGGAATCATAACACTAATTTTCGACTATAACTTAAAACGTTTTTCAGTAAGCATTGCAAACAGGTTTGCAGTTTTAATGTTGTTTGTGTATAATCCGTTAGCTACTTCGCTTAGCAATTCATTTATGACAGATCTATTTCAGTTATTGCCATGTATTTTAGCTTTTCAATTTATGACATTGTATTTAGAAAATAAAAGAATACTTCACTGGGGATTATTTATATTATTTGCGCTTATTGCATCTTTAGGCCGGCAAAGCGGAATAGTCATTCCAATAATTTTTGCTATTATTATAATGCGTGAAAAAAGGAATCTTCAAAACCTAATATTCGCCATAGTGCCATTTATTATTTCATTGTCAGGTCTTTTTATTTTTGAATATATTGCAACGATCAAACATATATTGCCTCAAAATTATAATTCGCAATTTGACTCTATAATTTCAATTGTATCAAGTCCGACTTTAAACAATGTAAAAACGGTTTCGTATTATTTTATTACATCAACAATTTCTCTGGGTTTATTTATTTTACCGATGACTATTTCGGGTGTAAAAGAATTTTATTGCTTGTTTAAAAAGTCCATTTCTGATAAAATAATTTTGTCGGTATATGTTTTATTAATAATTGGAAAAATAATTTTATCCGGTAATATCTTTCCGTTTGTGGGAAATATGTTTTATCATCTGGGAACGGGGCCGGTAATTCTAACCGGTTTTGATACAACGAGTGATCAGGAGTTACCATTATATCTTAAAAGTATCTGGACTTGCCTAAATATTATGAGCGGTTTGAGTTTTTTTGTTTCTATGAGGTTAATACTCAATAAACTTTTTGAGACCGCTTTAAAGTTGGAGTATATTAGCAAATTATTTTTTGTAATGCTTATTATATTTTACTTGATCCCCTTATGTTTTAATTATACCAACGACAGATATCTCTTATTCCTAATTCCTTTTTATTTTATGACTTATGTTTTGGCAATCAAAAAGGAAATTAATAAACTGTATTTCGCTGTATTATTTATTCCGTTATTTTATTTTTCCATTGCAAGTACACACGATTATCTTTCGCTAAACAGAGCAAGAATGAAAGCAACGGATTATTTAATAAGTTCTAAAAATATTCCACCTCAAAATATTGACGGCGGATTTGAATTTAATGGCTGGCATGCGAAGGATACAAAAAATTATATTCCTTCACATTTAGGCCGCTGGTGGTTTATTGATAAAGATGATTATATAGTAAGTCCTGTTCAGGTAAAGGGTTATTCAATAGATAGCACCTTTGCTTTTTCATCCTGGATGTCGTTTGATTTTAAAGAAATATTAGTGTTAAAGAAACTGTAATAGGCAGGGGGTTTCGCTCAGTATTCACTAGGTTTTGCATTGAAAAGTCTCCATTTCACTCAGTAAAAATAGGTTTGCTTTATTGGTCATAAAAAGGCGTTAAAAAAATTGACTTTTACCTCTTGATTTTGTATCATTATGTAAAATTTTAATGTCCTTTCCCATGAAGAAATTTATACTTGCTTTTTTAGCACTATCAATTTGTAACATTAGTAACGCGCAAGACTGGCGCACTATGATGCAGGACCCTAATTCTAATTTTTATGATATTCAAAAGAAGGCGAATGCTTATTTTAAAGAACACGTAAAAGAAGAACAGGAACGCACAAAAAAAATTGCAAAAGGTAAAGCGGTTGCAACTGAAGGTACAGAGGAAGAATTCAGCGGTTACGAACAATACAAACGCTGGGAAGCTTTTATGGAGCCGCGTGTTTATCCTACCGGTGATCTGTCGTTACCAAGTACTACCTGGAAAAATTATCAAACATTCTTAGATCAAAATCAATCAGCAAATAAATTAAGCAATAATATGATTGCGTCCTCTACCTGGACAGCAATGGGTCCATTTGGTGCTATGACAGGTTCTGCTTGCGGTTTACCACGTAAAGCGGGCCGCGTTAATTTTATAACATTTAGCCCAGCAGTTAATACAACTTATTGGATTGGCGCTCCTGACGGTGGCTTATGGAATACAACAAATGATGGTGTGAGCTGGAGTACAACTACC
>DATMPR010000123.1:0-7242 GCA_035567575.1 Bacteroidia bacterium | reverse complement strand
TGTACAAATAATTCTTGTCCGTCTTCCGCTTTAATAAAACCAAAGCCTTTTGCCTGGTTAAAAAATTTAACTGTTCCTTTTTCCATTGTTTTTGTTTTTTTTGCCTGCAATTTATGCAAGCGGTTATTATATTTATTTTTATTTTGTTCTTAATAAATCCCGCACAATTAAATACGGTTTTTTATTCCTTTAAGAGAAAATGTAAGATTTAACGAATTGTAATTTGAGAGCTACAATAGATTGAGATACAATCTTCTAATGAAGAGAATAAAGATAGGTCTTTTATACGGAGTAACCTAATAAAGCTTCGATAGAAGCAAATGCAAGTAGCTAAAAATCAGGTGCCGGAAAGGAATTAAGCAGGTTTCTCAACGAATTCGAAGGGATGATCGAGTGTTTTTTCCAAAATTTTGCCCTGGTCCATCATGTCATAATCATTATTATCGTATTTCCAAATGACTTTAAATTGCTTTTTATCTTTCACAACACCTTTCAATGTTTCAAGAATATTTAAAATGATCCGGATACTAACAGAATTAATATAATCTAAATCAAGTGTGAGATTAATTTTTGGTGGATTTGTTTTTCTAAACTCTTCTACCCATGTGAACAAAGGTGTGTAAAAATGTTTAGCATCTTCGGGACGGGAATTACCTGTGATCATTAATTCTCCTGAGGTAAGCAGCACAATTTCAGGAGTCTTTTTTTCTGCATTTACTAAATAATTCTTCATAATCTTAATTCGCTAAAACCCATTTTTCTTTAGATGAATGACCTTAGCTCAAATATGACCTAAAAATGGTAATTATTTTTCTAAAGTACAAGTGAATTCATTTATTGGCAATTCTCATTTTGGCAAACTATGCTGCCATTTCTTTTAAAGCCTTAACAAATTCATCTAATTCAGCCGTAGTAGTGAAAACATTAGGCGTGATACGGCAGCCCTGAATACCTTTGCTGTCAATAGCAACGGTATAAATTTTATACTTTTTCAAAAGAGTTTCTGCCATTAATGCGGGTTTCATATCCTTAACTCCAACATTCGCAATACCACAAGAACGTTTTGGATCTTCCGGTGTATATAGAATTATTTTTGGAAGAGTTCTCACTTTACCTGTCCAATAATTTTGAAGATAACGCAATCTGTCTTCCTTACGCTGTGCTCCTATCTTATTATAAAAATCAATTGCGTTTGCAATAGCAAGATCAGTATGCACCGGAATAGTTCCTGTATGATTCAATCTCGAAATATCATTTTCATTTTTTTCGGTTTCAGCAAACAGCGGCCATATTTTTGAAACGGTATCTTTTTTACAATATAAAAATCCTGCGCCAAGAGGAACGCTTAACCATTTGTGTAAACTACAGCCATAATAATCGCAATTTAAATCAGGTAATTTAAAATTGATGTGTGCAAACGCGTGTGCGCCATCCACCATTACAGTTACTCCTTTCGCGTGTGCCATATCACATATTTTCCTTACCGGTAAAATTTGTCCGGTAATGTTTATCATGTGGCAAACCATTAATAATTTAGTTTTAGGAGTGATGGCTTTTGCGTACACTTCGACTATCTCTTCATCGGTTTTTGGATCAAGCGGAACAGAAATAATTTTATTTACAACTCCGTAACGTTTGTTTATTTGTTTAAACATATCCAACATAGCGCCATAATCGTGCTCTGCCATAACCGCTTCATCACCTTCTTTCCAATTCATGCCGCCAATGATCATATCTAACGATTCAGTTGTATTGCGGGTAATAACTAATTCTTCTTTTGTGCAGCCCGCAAGTTCAGATAACTTAGCAGCCATTTTATTTTTGTTTTCATACTGAACGGTACGCATATAGTAAGCGCCTTGCAAATTAATTTCTCTGACGTGATCAATATACGCTTCCAACACTTCCTGAGGCTGAATGCTGTAATATCCATTCTCAAGATTAATATAATCCGGTTTTAATTTATATCCTTTGCGGATCGATAGCCAAAAATCTTCATCAGAAGCTAATTCGATTGAAGCAATATGCGAAACTGAATCCAATGTTTTGCTTAACACGTCTAAACTAACCAGACTTCCAAGTCCGATCAATGATGAAGTTCTTAAAAATTCTCTTTTATCCATGTTTTAAATTTTTACTCCGATTATACAAATATCGTCCACCTGCTCAAGATTCCCGCGCCAATTATTTAAAGCATCACTTAATTTTTGTTTTTGTGAATCCATCGGTTCTGAGGAAACTGAAACTAACAATTCTTTTAGCCGCTTGTACATAAATTTCTTTCCTTTATCTCCTCCAAACTGATCCGCAAAACCATCTGTAAATAAATAAAGAGTGTCGCCTTTTTTCACTTCTACAGAATGCAAATTAAACGAAACAGTGCTCTCGTTAAAACCAACCGGCATTTTATCATACGGCAATTCGATAATAGACTTATCTTTTATTAAAATCGGATTGTTATGGGCTGATGCATACTTAATATTATTACTTCCATCTTCAATGCATATTAAAACACCATCAAATCCGTCTCTTTGTCCTTCTTTACTTACACTTTCTATCAAACGTTCGCGGGCATAGTTTAGAATTTTTTCCGGACTTTCAATTCCTTTTTCATTAATGGCTTCGCTTAAAAAACCAATGTTCAATAAACTCATGAACGCACCCGGAACACCATGACCGGTACTATCACAAACTGCAAGAAAAAATTTATTGCTTTTTTTTGTTGCCCAATAAAAATCGCCGCTAATAATATCTTTGGGATTGAAATAAATAAAATGCTGCGGTAAATTTTCTTTAAGGAATTCTTTTTTTGCCAATAATGTATATTGAATTCTTTTAGCATAATTAATACTATCAGTTAAACCTTTATTCTTTTCTTCGACGATGGATCTTTGTAACTCTATTTCATCACGCTGCTCCATGATCTCTTCTTTTTGAGCTGAGAGCTGGAGATTTATTTTTTGTTTTACTTTAAAACTTCTGAATGCGTAAGCGGCAAATATTATAACTAAGACCAAAATTCCTGCTCCAAAATATATTATTAATCTTTGTTTTTTTGCTTCTTCTTTAAATATGATCTGTTTTTTTTCATTTTCAATGCGGGTATTCATTGCCTTTTTATCAAAATGATATTTTATATCAGTTTCCATTGCTTTGCGGGTATTTTCATCATTATAAATACTATCGTTAAAGCGCGCATATAACCGGTGATTTACTAATGCTAATTTAAAATCTCCCAAACCTTCATAGATGTTACTTAAAGTATGATATGCACTTTTAATATCATCTAGAGAGCCAATTTCTGTTGACATTTCCAAGCTTTTTTTAGAATACTTTAAGGCTTCCTTAAAACTTTTTTGCGCTATATATGTTTCGGCTAAATTGTTTGACAACATTGCAACGGATTGCTTATCATTTAGTTTTTCAAAAAAAGCCAGTGCTTTAAAATAATATTCTCTTGTCTTGTAATAATCTTTTTGATAGTAATAAATATTACCAATGTTAGCCAGGCTTGAGGCACAGCCTTCTTCATCACCCAATTTAATTTTAATTTCAAGCGCTTTATTAAAACAGTCAATTGCTTTTTCGCTGTTGCCCTTATAATAATAAATATTTCCGATACTGTTATAGGAACCCGCAACGCCATTCAGATTTCCTAATTCTTCTTCGATCTTTAAAGATTTAAAATGATAGCGCAATGCCTTATTATAGTCTTTTTCATTTTCATACATAATACCAATGTTTCCCATGGTGGCGGCCATTCCCATTTTTATATTATATTTTTCAGCCTCTTCAAGACTTTTAAAAAAGAACTCCAATGCTTCAGGAAAAGCGCTTTTGTTCATATAAACCAATCCGATATAATTTTGGGATGCAGCAATTCCGAAGTGGTACGTTAATTTTTTTGAAAGCTCAAGTGATTGTTCGTAATATGGTAACGCCCCATCAAGATCACTTGTGTTTGCCAATGCATTAGCCAGTCTGTTAAGCGTTGCAACTTTATTAGTATCTTCTTTGGAACTTAAAAGTGCTTTCTTTAATGAATCTATTTTATGCTGTTGTCCAAAAGCAATTGCAAAACAAAAAACAAAGGCTGTAATTATTAAACCTCTTTTGAGTAAAGGATTCATACTAGTCACAAGATAGCGCTTTTTTTTAAACCTGAAAATACCGCAACCAGATCAAACCATCGAATACTCCTATAAGCTACCAAAACCAAGTTTTGACCGAAATAAGAAGCTATTTGTATTTTCTGAAGATAAATTTGTATATAAATATTAAGGGTTATGAAAACGGATGCAGAGATCAAAAAAGCTGTATTGGATTCCATAAAATGGAATAGCACAATTCAGGAAGGCAGAGTTACTGTTTCTGTGAAAAACGGATGGGTAACACTTACAGGAAATGTAGACTGGCAATATCAGAAATTAAAATCAAAATTATTAGCAGGAGATTGCATTGGAGCAGCCGGCGTTACGGATTTTATTACAGTGAGTTCAGCTTTTGATACATTGTGGATCATAAAAGAATCATTTTTACCAGACCGACCATCACTTTAGTAAATATTGAAGGAAAGAAATAGTTATTTCATTACACGTTCAACATATTCGCCGGTTTCGGTGTCAACTTTTATTTTATCGCCGGTAGCAACAAACATTGGAACTTGCAGCTTGATACCGCCTTCCGCTTCGGCTGATTTTACTAATTTACCTTTGTTTCCTTCCTCCGCGTATGTTACAACTAATTCTACATATTTCGGAAGTTCGCCATTCAATGGTTTTTCATTTTCATCGAAACGGATCTTAAGTAACATTCCTTCCTGAAGAAATTTAATAGCATCGCCAAATATTATTTTTGGAATGTGAATTTGTTCAAAAGTTTCCTGATTCATGCACACCAAAAATTCGCTTTCAGAATAGATGTATTGCAGCTCTACTTCATCAACACGCACCAGCTCTATTTTCTCACCTGAACGGAAACGAACCTCGCTTTGCTTACCGTTTTCTACGTTGCGGCATTTAACCGAATAAATTGTATTTCCTTTTCCCGGAGTTATATGATCGTATTCAATAACTTTTAATAATACGTTATCGATCCTGATAAAACAATTTTTTGATAGATCTGATGTAGTAGCCATTTTAATTTTTTAGGAATGAAAGGTAAGGTGTTAATGCCAAATAAACAAAATTCAAAATAATTTTTAATTACCTAATAGGTGGCGGCATTATTACATCAATGAAAAGAAAGCACAAGAAAGAAACCCTGCTAACATTTACGTGTTAATAAATAAGCAACCGGTTAACACTACGAAAATATTGGGTTAATATCGCAGCCATAGTTTTGTACTTAAAAATTTATTATGAAAATAAAGGAGAACGGAACAATTCTAATGCCAACAGATTTTTCGGAGCAATCATTAATTGCCATTAAAAATTCATACGCCATTAGCCGTTTTACCAGATCCAGGTTATTTTTGCTTTCTACATTTCGTAAGCCGGAGGAAAATCAGGAAGAAAGACTGTGTCAACTTGCATTGAAAACAGAAACGGAAAGCGGACTAGTTTGCAATTATAGTTCCGTATTGGGCAATCTTTTTGAAGAAACAAAAAAAATGGCCCGTAAACTCAATTCAAGTTTAATTATTACCGGGATAGAAACATCTGTCAGAATAAGAACTTTTATGGGAAACCATTCGTTAAGCAGTTTTTTAAAGAATTCACCTTGTGAAGTTCTTACTGTGCGTACGAACCATTACTCAAGCGAATATAAAAACATCGTCATGCCCTTTGATTTGAGTCCTGAGTCGAATGAAAAAGTTCTTACCGCAATACAAATAGCAAAATATTTTAATGCAGATATTCGAATGGTAACAGTATTCGATCCTGCTAACGTTGAATACGAGAACAGATTACTTCCTTATATGCACCAGGTAAAACAATTTATTAAGAAGAAGAACGTTAAATGCACAAATAAGTCAATTCCTTCCCGATATCCGATCGAAAGCATAATCGATTATGCGAATCAAATTGATTCTGATCTGATAATTCAAATGAACAATACCTCACCTAAATTAAGCGAGTTTATAGGCGGAATGTTATGCCAAAAGATCGTTGATCTAAGCAATATTCCGGTTCTTACCATTAATCCAATAAAACGTGAAAGCCTTATTCATTTTGGAAGCGGACTTTAATTCGTTTGCACACAAGAGAAAAGTATTCATAAATTCTATTGATTAATAACTAGTCGTTTTCAAATATTTTTTGTTTATTTGATGAAGGGTATCAAATTAATTAACGGCTACATGGCAAAAAATGTATTCATAAGATTTGTTATTATAATCACATTTTTTCCCTGGTGTTTGTCAGGACAAAACTGGAGTCTCAAACTTAAAAGTAAAGTTGAATTAAGAAACTGGCAGCTAACCTCGAAAGCCATTAAGCACGAAACATTTTTAAATGGAGCTAGTATACAATTATATAAAGGATCTGCTGTTGTTTCTCAAACCACAAGCGATGCGGAAGGTAATTTCGAAATGAATATTCCTGCTAATGGTAATTATACGCTCGTGATCAATTACACCAGCTGCAATCCGAAAAAATTTGCGGTAAATACGATTGGCGTTTCTTCTAAAGCAGCCAATTTGAACTTCAAACCTTCAGTTGATATTACAGGTTTCATCATGTCGAAACCTATAAAAGGAATTAATTATCTTGGACTAAATCAGCCGCTTGTTACTATTGAATACGATCCTAACAGTAATGGTTTTGCTAAAACTGATGGGGAAACAAAAAATGGTGTTGAATTGGAATCGAAAATTTATGATGCCGAATATAAGGTCATCCAAAAATTCTGCACAGCTAACAAGTTGGGAGATATGGCGCTTGATAAAAAAGATTATTCTCTGGCTAAAACATATTATTTAATGGCATCAGACATAATGGATGACGAGCCATATCCTAAAACACAACTAAAAAAAGCACTAGCCGGAATGAAACTTGAAAAGGTTAATAAAAAGAAAGTGGCTGTGGTAGGAAAAAAAGGTCAAGTGAAAAAAGCTAAATCAAAACCCGCACCTTCAAATCAAAAAATTATTGCAAAACCTGCAAATACTCCGAATTTCAAAAATAACCGCGAAGCCGGATCGGGTAAAAAAATCGCAAAACCTTTGTAAGAATATAAGAAATTGAACGGATTTATTTATTAACGATAATTTTCTTTGATGTAATTTCGTTTTCCGAAATT
>DATMPR010000122.1:0-4086 GCA_035567575.1 Bacteroidia bacterium | reverse complement strand
AGTGTTTCGAGTTTAATTTAAAATTATAGCGTAAAATATCTTGAAAAAGATCATCACTTGCTATTTTGAAATGCATATTGGCATTTATTAACTTTCAACTTATTTCATTTATTTTTATTAAATATTACCTTTGCACCTGTTTTGAAAAAGTCATTTATATATAACTTATTAAAAGCGCTTCTGGGATTTGCTTTGCTTCTTTCATTCTCCCAAAACATGAAGGCGCAGGGTACAGATGATGATAATCATTTCAAAGGACTTTTATATAATCGTATTGATTCTTTAGAAAAATGGAGCTTGCATTTTCAGTTTACTTCTATTTTCCAGGAGCATCCGGCTTTTAGGGCTAAGTATTCTGGCTTGAATAGCTTGCAAAGCCCTTCAGAAAGTGCTCTGTCGGTAACTTCGACTTTATACTTGGGCAGAAAGTTGTGGAAAAATGCCGGACTTTTCTTAAATCCGGAAATAGCAGGAGGAAGCGGACTAAGCTCCGCCTTAGGACTTGCAGGTGCAGCGAACGGAGAAACCTTTCGGGTAGGAAACCCTGCACCGGCTTTATACATGGCACGTTTATTTTTTGAGCAACATTTTGCTTTAAGGAAATCAAAGATTGAGCATCGTGATGGAGATCTGAATCAAATAGCAGATAATATCCCTGCATCGCGTATAACAATCACTATGGGCAAATTTAGTTTAGCCGATTTTTTTGATGATAATGCCTATAGTCACGACCCGCGCAGTGAGTTTTTGAACTGGTCTTTGATGGATAATGGCGCCTGGGATTATCCTGCTAACACACGTGGTTATACCTGGGGTACGGTGATTGAGTTAATTGAACCGGGATATGCTTTTCGTATAGCAAGTGTATTGGTTCCTAAAATTGCAAATTCTTCTATATATGATCTAAACATTAAACAAGCTAATGGAGAAACGGTTGAGTTTGAAAAAAAGTTTAAGATAAAAGGGCATAAAGGTAATTTACGGTTTTTGGGGTTTGCAAATTTTTCTTCTGCGCCATCATACAGCACTGTCATTAATGAAATGAGGAATGGAGACAGTTCTTTAGTTCCTGTATTTAGCGGGCATCAAACGGGTACTTCGTATGGTAGATTAAAATATGGTTTCGGAATTAGTTTTAATCAAGAACTTACAAAAGATATTGGTGTTTTTGCACGTGCAAGTTGGAATGATGGGCATACTGCTACCTGGGCTTTTACCGAGATCGACCAAACAGCCAGTGCAGGGATAAGAATACGCGGAGATATTATTAAGCGTCCGTTTGATAACTTTGGACTTGCTTGTGTCGTGAATGGAATATCAGCTATACACAGTGACTATCTTAATGCAGGCGGATACGGTTTTATGTTGGGTGACGGAAAGCTTACTAATTATGGCCCGGAGCAGATCTTAGAAACCTTTTATAAAGTAAGATTGCTGAAATGGATATGGGCAACTGCCGATTATCAGTTTGTAATGAATCCCGGCTACAATAAAGACCGTGGGCCGGTAAACATTTTTGGTATTCGTTTGCATGCAGAGCTTTAATTGTAAGAATAGAAAACAAAATCCTTTTGGCTTATTTATTGGCACAAAGTATATGCAAGGCTTTACAGATATATTTCAATATGCAAATAGTTATACATTTAATGACCCTAAAAAAGAAATAAAAATTTATAATAAAGCAATCCTATTCTCTATTGGGTATAGTTTTATCAAAACTAAATAAGATGGAAAAAATCTCCATATATTTCATTTTGCCATTAAGGACTGCTAATGTTATTCGTTGTTTGTGTTTAGTGTCCGTCTGCAATGCGCGTTCCTTAAACTTGCACATAACTAGTTTATAGGAGAAGTTGAATCCCGAGTCCGACCAATTTGGCCGGCCTGGGGAATGTTTATCATCCTTATATATTTCTACTCCCACTCTCTAAATTTAGTAGTCTCCGAAAAAATAATTTCTAGTATTTTCTTTTCTACACTTTCTAAAGTCATATTGCGTCTTGCGTAAACGCGTTGTGTGGTTTCAAACATTTTTTCTAAGCGGTAGGTATCAAAACCTTCTGCCCCGCCCCACACAAAACTCGGGATGTGGGTTGGAGGAAATCCACCGCCAAAAATATTTGCGCCAACTCCGGCTACGGTTCCGGTATTAAACATGGTATTGATGCCGCATTTGCAATGGTCGCCCATTATTAAACCACAAAATTGTAAGCCTGTGTCTTTACTGCCATTACTTTCGTAATTAAATAATTTTATGCTCCCATAATTGTTTTTCAAATTACTTGTATTGGTATCTGCACCTAAATTACACCACTCACCAATTACAGTATTCCCAATAAAACCATCGTGTGCTTTGTTGCTGTAACCAAAAATAACTGAGTTACTAACTTCGCCTCCCACTTTACAGTGTACTCCAATTGTTGTTGGTCCATAAACTTTTGCGCCCAATTTTAAAACGCTTTCTTCGCCTAAAGAAAATGGTCCGCGTATGAGCGCGCCTTCCATGACTTCAGCATTTTTTCCAATGTAAATTGGTCCGCCGCTCGTATTAAAAGTGCTTGCTTCGATCTTAGCGCCTTTTTCAATGAAAATTAATTTTTTATTTCCTACAACTGTATTTGATTTGCTAAGGGCTTGAGATTTTTTTCCCTTGGTAAGTAAATCGAAATCAGCTTTTAAAGCTTCTCCGTTCTTTTGGAAAATATCCCAAACATTATTAATAGAGAAAATGTTTTCGTTATATTCTTTACAATTATTAATTACTTCCGAAGATGTTATCTCACTATTATCTGAACAAAATGCAATAAAGACGTTATCTTTATTTAATCCTTCTTTCGGTTTTAATTTTTTAATGGCGGCAACTAATTTTGCGTCCGGAATTACATTCGAGTTAATAAAATAATTGTTGGTATTCTTTTTAAATACAGTCGGAAATTTAAGTCTCAAATAGTTTTTGCAACCGTAACTCGCTTTCGTCTTTAAATGTTTCTCCCATTTTTCTCGAATCGTTAAAATACCAATGCGGATCTCAGATACAGGTCTGGTGTACGTTAACGGCAATAAATTGAGCCATTTTTTTTCATCATCAATTAAGATCAGATTCATAATTTTATCTTGGTTTCAATACTTTTCCTTCTTCTTGTTTCGGCTGTGGATTTTGCGGCTGCTGATTGTTTTCCGGCTGCTGCGATTGATTCGTTCTTCCCGGATTTTTAATTCCTTGATCCGAATTAGGTTGTTTAATTCCGCCGTCTCCTCCGGGGTTGAATGTTTTTTGTACCGGACAAGCGCCTTTCGTATCACCATGTGCCTGATGCGCAGGCCATGCACTTTCATTGATCTCAATCGTTTGCGGATTACTATTATTTCCAGGAGGAATATGGCAAATGATTATTTTTTTATCCTCAGCCGGCGGACAAGCTCCCATTATATCACCATGAAGTCTGTGCGTCGGCCATTGATTAATGGGAATACTCATAGTTGTAGTTGAACCATCTCCGTTTTTATGACAGATAGTAATGCTTGTTGTCGGAGCAGTTGTATTAGTTTGTGAAGAATTTGGAGGACAAGCTCCCATAATATCACCATGTGCTCTATGAAAAGAAAACTGATCAATTGGAATTATCATAGTTGTCTTTGTACCGTCACCGTTATTATGACAAATTATTATGGTGTTGGTTGATGCGGCAGTACTCGTTGAAACTGCACAATTACCACCCAAATAATCACCGTGCGCCTGATGTGCCGGCCACTGACTTTGTTTAATTACCATTTTAGTTTCGGTGCCATCACCATTTTTGTGGCAGATAGTAATATCAGGATCAAAACCAACGCCTGTACCGCCATCGTCAATTTTTGGGCACGCACCCATTACATCACCGTGCGCCAGATGTTGCGGCCATGTACTTTGTTTTATAATTATTGTTTGTTTTGAACCGTCGCCATTTTTATGGCAAATAGTAATATCGGGATCAATACCAACATTGGTGCTTTCAATTTTCGGACAAGCGCCCATTGCATCACCGTGCGCCTGATGTTGCGGCCATGTGCTTTGTTTTATAATTATTGTTTGCTTTGAACCGTCGC
>DATMPR010000121.1:0-5490 GCA_035567575.1 Bacteroidia bacterium | reverse complement strand
CGCCTTTCCTGTTTTATCCAGATCCTTTTTCTTTGAGTTGAATTTAAAACCCCATCCTAAGTTTGAAGAAGATAGATTTGGATTTCCGTTAATGTAGTATGAATATAATCTCGTTAAAATAATACTCAGCTTATTTCCAAGCGCTTCAGAATAATCTCCAATTCTCTTCGATGCAGTAATTCCATAATAAATTGCGTAATTCCTCATTCTCCAGGATTCTGCTCCTTGATCCTGTTTTACAAACAATGAAAAATATGAAACAGGTACTGCAATACACTCCAGATCATGCCAATTATTTTTATATTTTTTCAAAATTTCCAGATCATATTCTAATGTTTGCGATACATTGCTTGCATTAAAACTACTTGAACCAAAATTAGAGGGGTTGATCCCATAAAAAGCATGAGAACTTCCCAGGAACAAAACTTTTATGCTATCCGAATTTTTGTCTAAAAATTCTTTTTTTAAGCTATAATCGTTTGGAATATTCCGAAGCAGAACCTCAAGTGTCCCACCTAAAATAAAAATGGGTAAAGCAAATAGAAGTGTATACTTTAAGAAATTTTTCAATTTTAAAATTGAAAATAAATAAATTGCTGTTCTGAACCCGTAAAATTATAAATTGCTAAAATAATAGCATAGTACATTGCCCATCTTAAGGGTTTGCGCCATTTTATTCCCAAGCGAGCAATTGCATATTGCTCTTCCCTTCCTAACCATTCAATTTTTAAAAATATAATAATAAGAACGGATATTGAAATTGACCTTCCAATTCCGGGAAAATAAGGAATTCTAAATAACGAACCGGAAAATATCTCAGAAATAAAAGCAAAAGCATTCGTTACATTTGTCGCGCGAAAGAAAATCCAGGCAAATACGGTTAAACTAAAAGTTAATACAATAGATAAAAACTCTTTTAGTGTTGGGAAATTTTTACCTTTTGCTACAATATCCAGATTGTTTCTATTTCTATTGAATACAATTGAAGGCATGATATATAGCGCATTTAAAAGTCCCCAAACAATAAAGGTCCAATTTGCGCCATGCCAAAAACCACTGACAAGAAAAATTATAAAAGTATTCCGGATCTTCAGCCACATGCTTCCTTTGCTGCCACCCAATGGAATATAGAGATAATCTTTAAACCAGGAGGACAAAGAAATATGCCACCGCCTCCAGAACTCGGCAATATCACGCGAGAAATAAGGGAAGGCAAAGTTTCTTAAAAGATCGATGCCAAATAACCGGGCAGTCCCAATTGCAATATCAGAATATCCTGAAAAGTCGCAATAGATTTGAAAGGTAAAAAATAATGCGCCTAAAACATGTGTGCTGCCCGAATACTCAGACGAATTATTGAAAATTGTATTTGCAAATTCCGCACAGTTATCCGCTATCACTATTTTTTTGAATAAGCCCCACAATATTTGCCGCAATCCATCAACTGCTTTCAAATAATCAAATTCTCTTTTTTTAATTATTTGCGGTAAGAGGTGGGTTGCTCTTTCTATTGGCCCAGCTACCAGTAAAGGGAAAAAGCTAACAAAGACAGAATAATTAATGAAGTTTCTTTCCGGTTGTATTCTGTTTTTGTAAAGATCAATGACATAAGATAAACCATGAAAAGTATAAAATGAAATACCGACCGGTAATATTACCTGTAAGGAACTTAGATTTGCCTTAATTCCCAATAGCGATAAGCCTTCTGTTAATGTTTCTGCAAAGAAGTTATAATATTTAAAAACACCAAGAAAACCAAGGTTAATGCAAATGCTGATCCATAACCAGATTGTTTTATTTTTTTTAGTAGCTGCTTCATGTATTTTAATACCGGTGAAATAATCCAAAAAGGTAGAAAAAATTAATAAAAACATAAACCGCCAGTCCCAACAAGCATAAAAAAAGTAACTTGATACGAGTAAAATAATATTTTGAAATTTTAAATTACCTTTTGCGGCAAACCAATAAAGCATAAAAACTACTGGTAAAAATATGGCAAAATTCAATGAGTTAAAAAACATACAAAATATTTACTCCTTTTTTTTGATACTTTTCTTTTAAACTTAATTTAATTTATTTTGAAATGTCACATTAAGCGCTCTGATTATTTCCGGTTCATTTTCGTGATCGAACTTTCTTGCAAACAAAAAACCACTTTGCAATATATCATTGTAATCTGTCATTGTCAATGTTTTTGGAGGTCCATTGGTATTCCAATCAACATATCGAAAAGGTTTATTAATTATTTTATCTTCTAATTCCTTCGCATTATAAATAACAGTTTGAATATATTGTTCATCTGCGGCAAATGAACGTTTAAAAAAATTAAGTAGTTTTTTTTCATTGTTTACAGAATTAAGGAGTATATCGACTGCAAAATTTGTTAATGCCCACCATTGGCTTCCAAAATATGCATCATATTCTTTAGGAAAGGAACGTTTTATATTCAAAATTCTATAGATCAAATGAATTGCCTTATGTAAATACTTTTTTACATAAGGATTAAGATCTTGAAATTCATCCTGAAACCAGGGTAATTCAATTTTTTGCAAACCACCGGCATCTAACTTATTGCTGGGTAATTTTAAACCCTCTATAAAATTAAAGTTGTGGGTAAACAAATATTTTTCAATTATTTCATTATTATAAATCGGGTAACAACTATCGCTTAAATTAATATAATAATCAAAATCAGGATCTGCTTTTTTCGCCAATTTAATCAGATCAATTGTTGCGAGTAAAACTTTGAATCCTGCCCATCCTGATCTATGTTTTTTTTCAGAAAAGCAGACATTAGGTAATTTATTTATTTTTTCTATCTCAAATTCCATGCCTTTTTTTAGATGGATAAAAAAATGATTTTTTCCATTACTCAAAGCATGTATTAAATTATATACTTGTAAAGGGTTTTTTGGTGAGATTATCAGATAGGCAATTTTCAATTAATTATTTTTTCAATCTCTTTTTGTAATGTTTAATTAAATCTTTATAACCCACCGGCTTATTTAGATACATTTTAAAAATAATTTCTCTTATTTTATCTGTGTTCCTAAAATCGAATGCCCTATCTATATCAAACAGTGAATTAATTTTAAATCTTATCCCTTCAATTTGTGTTAAACCTGCCCATTGTCCGTTTGGATGAACTCTGTATACGCCCATAAATTCATTCATGAAATAAATTTTTCCTTTTTCGGAATTATAGATGTGCAGAAACCAGTCACCTGCCATAATACTTCTTAGTTTTATAAGAAAATCCCAGGTAATGTTATTCCTGAAAACTACTGAACATGTTGGAATAAAATTATCATTTATAATATCATCAAAAGTGAAGGATCGATCATTTTTGAATTTACAAAAATTCCATGTTCTGCTTTTGTTATCATCAACTATAGTTTTTACATTATGAAAACAACAGGAATAGTCCAAATTATTTTCAAGAAAGTCAATTTGTTTTTGGAGCTTATTATTATCTGTCCAATAATCATCCCCTTCTAAAATTGCCACATATTTTGACTTACAATTAACAAAAACACTTTCAACATTTGCTTTAATTCCAACGTTATGTTTTTGAAAAACGGTCTTTATTATTGCCGGGTACTTGTTTTTATAGGACTCAACAATTGTTCTTGTATTATCAGTAGAACAATCTTCGCCAATTACTAATTCAAATTGAAAATTTGTTTTCTGATTGATGACGCTCTCAATCGCCTGGGCTATGTATTTTTCATGGTTATAGGTAACCATAAAAACACTTACTGTTATTTCCGGCTCATTCATTTATTGCGTATCCGAATCCGCTATTACCAAAACCATTACCATTATAAAGCATTATCAACTTTCCGCTGCAAGTAAGCACATGAGGGTAGGCATTCATGATTTCTTCCCAATCTTCTCTTTTACCGGTCATTTCAATTTCATTATTTTTAGGGATAAATTTTATTCCGTCTACAGACTCTGCATAACCTAGTTTATATCCGCTTATTGGATCTACTCTGTATCCATCCGCTTTACGATATGAATAAAACATTTTATATAATCCCTTTTCATAAAGCACTGTAGGGTTTCCTATTGCATCTGTTTCTTTATCATAATCTAAACTAATTAAACCTTTTCTTTCCCAATTTATTCCGTCGTTAGACTCAGCATATTTAACATGATAATATGGCTCCGGGTGGTTATTGATCATTTCCCATTTTGTGCAAGAAATATACCACATCTTCCAGATTGAATCCGTTTTTAATACAAAAGGCTGACACGCAAAACACGGATCAAAAACCGAACGATCAATAATTGGTCCATCACTATAACGCTTAAAAGTTATTCCATTGTCTTCACTTATCGCTAAGCCAATTGCTGCGCGGTATGAAACATTTCCTCCAATATTCCATCCTGTATAATACATATAGATCTTATCTTCAACTCTGATAAAGCAAGAGGGCATTACTCCGCTTTCATCATGCATACCAAGAGCGCCAAGGCTTAAACAATAATTATCATGTATGTATTTAATGTTCCTCGGATCTTCCGAATCCACCTCAATAAATGTTGGCACGCTCCTGCTCTTTTTGTCTCTTGTTGCAAAGTATATTCTTAACGTATTTTCATTTATAGGAAAGCCAAAAGGCACTTGTGCATGAGACTGACTCCACTCCGTTTTTAATTCAGGTTTATAAACTAAACCTTTTCTAATCCATTTCATTTGCTTTTAATTTTAAAATTATTTCTTCAATTCCTTCCGTTAAAGATGTTTTATGATACGGACCAATTACATTACTCAGTTTCGAACCATCCAGTTCAAATGTTTCTTCACCTTTTCTTGGCGGCAAAATTTCAATTTCAGTTGCAGGAATTAACTCTTTGATCGCCTTTGCTAAATCAAGAACTGTAGGGTTAAATGTAACAGCATTAAATGACTGCTTTGTTATTGAATTGGAATTAACCGTTATTAGTTTTAAAAAAACATCTGATAGATCGTTAATATGTATTTGTGGTCTTTTTTGAGTTCCACCCAAAATACTTAGTTTGCTTTTTTCAATTGCAATTTTAATAAGCTGGTTAATTAGAAAGTCAAATCGCATGTTAGGGGATGATCCATAAACCATGGCGCTTCTTACAGAGCAGGTTGTAAAACAGTTATCAGAATAAGATGAAAGCATTTTTTCACAATTCAGTTTACTTTCTGAATATGGATCTGCCGGATCCGGTTTTAGATATTCCGTTAATGTTTCGTTATATTTATTTCCATATACACCGGAAGTCGAAGCAAATAAAACTCTTTTAACACCGGACTGTCTTGCAATAACAAGGATGTTTTCAAAAGAATTAAAATTTACCTCTTTGGTTAATTTGGGATTTTTTTTTCCCATCCTGCCATCCGACATTCCTGCTAAATGAATAAGAACATCTGCAGCATTAAGAGCTTTTTTTACTACTTCAATATCTCTGATATCGCCTTCAAAGGCGTTAATTTTTTTGTTCTCTATTAAT
>DATMPR010000120.1:0-22898 GCA_035567575.1 Bacteroidia bacterium | reverse complement strand
AAAGGCGGAAATTAATTTCCGCCTTTATTGTTTAACCATAAAACATGCTCTGTTTCTACTTCAGAGCCTCACCCTCTACAAGACGAACATTGTTTTGCAGTTTAGATAAGAAGTCAAGTGTGAAGATAGCAGTGGAATTTGCGAGTGCCCTGCTTTCCCAAGGCATTCCATTGGGATAAGCACCACTTAGATCCTCATCACTTGTATTAAAAAGAAATTTTGTTAGTTCGCCTAATTCAGGGCTAATGCTCTTGGATGATAAAACAGTCTTTCTGAAGATACTTATTTTTTCTTTCAGAACATTAACTCTTGGATTACCTTCTTTACTAAAGAAAATATTTTGAACTATTTGTCTATTATCTAAGTTTGAGATCTTATTAGCATCATAATTTGAATTGGTTTTGTTCCCATCACACATATTTTCATCGATTGCGGTCAAAACCATGCACTTTAGTTCTTCCGTATAATTAAATAGCTCTGAAGCCGCCTTGTTTATTTCAGTATTGCTTGAAGGAGAAGTAAATAATTTGGTTTCGGAATCATTAACACTTGTTGATACGACCGCCTGATAAAGCGTTTGTTTGCTAATGCTAACTGCAAGTAATGCTCCAAATACCGCAAGAAATGTTAAACCCAAAGTAAGTGCAAGAAAATTTTTGTTTCCGGTTTTTTCTTCTTCACGGGTATTATATAGATAGACCGGAAGAAATACTACAAACGGAAGTAATAATCCTAAAAGCAAAAATATACTTGCCCCCGGCCAATGCATGACCTTGAAAAGAACTCCCATCATGCAAATAGAGAAAACGATGAAAGTAACGATGTGAAGTGTTTTCATTTTTTTAATAGGGAGTAAATCATAATTATTCTTTATTCCCATTGGCAAGAACCAGAAGCAAAATAAACATACAGAAACAATAATCATTGGACCGGCACCTGGCCAATGCATGACTTTAGAGATGCAGCCAAATAACATTAATATGGCGCAGCTAATTCCGGTAATATAAACTGATCTTTTCATAACTTAATTTTTTTGGTTTAAAACTTCGGTTTCTATAATGCAGATATTTTTTTCAATATCACTTAAGCGGGCAAGCGTGCTTATTAGCATGTTATTTCTGAAGGTTTTCTCTTCCCAGGTTATTTGCATTCCCCCTCCATCGATTCCTCCCGGATCCGTATTTAACAGGCGGTTTATTTTATATGTTAATTCATTATTATTCTCAACAAGTTTTAATGCAGTTGATCTATAACTTTCGATCGCAGTTTTTAAATTGGAAGCCGGATTAGGGGCTTCCAGTGAAAAAAGCACATCATTTACCCTGTCATAATTAATCTTCATATTCATTGAATTATGTTGATGAAGAAGTAATTCTTTTGCTACGGTCTGATTTACATTTTCAACATACTCTACTAAATCAATTTTTAAAGTACTAATGAACGATCTGGTTTTTGCTGCACTCTCCATTACCGATTTTCGTTTTTCTATTTGTGCAACTTGAGCGCTGTCATTTTTTGTTTCACTAAGTAATTTTTCCTTTTTCTTTTCAAAATACTTTATTATATGAATATTATCAGACTCATTTTTTGAAAATTGCTCAAGAACGAATCCGTATACGTTCATCGTCATTAAAGAAGTTAAAGCAACAAGAAACATAGAAAGAGTAATAACAAAAACAAATTGGCCTGGACTCATCTTGTTTGCTTTGATTTGCATATTTGAGTACATTGGAAGAAATGCAAGAATCAGCAAGAATGAACCGGTGATAAGTAACGGACCAGTTCCTGGCCAATACATGAGTTTAAATAAAGTTGCCAATTCAAATAAGATCAAAGCAAATGCACCTAAAGCATAGATGCGTTTTTCTTTTGAAGGAATATTTTCTTTAAACTTTGAGAATAAAAGTAATGGAATAAGTACCGCCAGTAAAATTGTCCAACCGCTTATTAATAATAGTGGTGTTCCCGGCCAATGCATTATTTTAAAGAAAATACCGATCATCATAAATGTTCCGCCAAGAAAAGCGGCGAGATTTGTGCCAATATTTTTTTTCGCGGGATTGTAATTTAAATAAAGGGCAGCGGGGAAGAATACAAAACAAAGTACAATAAATCCGAGTAGCATAGTGGGACCCGCTCCGGGCCAGTGGAAAATTTTGAAGGCGGTTCCCAATGCAATTAGCGAAAGGGAGAAGACGCCTCCGTATATCATAGCTTTTTTCATAGTATAATAATTTTTATAAGTTAATAATAGGATGGTTTCTTCTTCTATTTCCCAGAGTTCGTGTTTAAAGAATTTTGGAATTGTTTTTTTATAGAAGTCCTCAAAATCTCCATCTGAATCGAGGTTTTGCTCAACGATGCAACAAATATGATCAAGGAGATTTGACTGCAGGTCCTCCATCTCAACGCCACGACGTCTAATGTCGTTGAGAATATAATCTATTTGTTTGTCATTGATCGAGTACATTTATGCTTCTTTTGTTTTAATCTCAAGCAAAAATTTCATGGTATTCATAAAATCGGCAAACTCATTTACTTTTTCTTTCGATTTTGCTTTTCCAATTTTACTAAGCGAATAATATTTCCGCACACGTTTACCGATAAATTCAGTTTCCGTGGTTAAAATACCTTCAGCTTCTAAAGCATGAAGAGTTGGATACAAAGCCCCTTCGGTAATTTGTATTTTGTTTCCGGTAAGATCTTTTACTCTTTGAGTAATTTCATACCCGTACATTTTTTTGTTTTCTGATAATAGTTTTAGAACTATTGTCTTTAATGTACCTTTTATTAATTCTGATGAATACATGATGTAATAATGTTGATGATAAAACAAAGATACATAAGAAGTGGATACATAAGAATCTAATGTATTATAATTATACTTAACTAATTGATTTTGAATAAGAAAAAATTAATCTAAAATTAAGAAATGCGAATTTAAAATAAGGCCACAAAAGCATTAAGACTCTAAATCCCACGAAAGTTTTGGTGGGATTTTGCGTTTTTAGTAGCAAGAAATTCGGAGAGAAATTTATTTTTTATAAAAACTCATGCTGTTCACATAGTCCCAGGCTTTTTCGGGCAGAAAAAAACGGATGTCTTTTTTCTTTTTAATAGCATCACGGATAAACGTTGAAGAAATATCCATCAAGGGCGCTTCAGTAAAAATCACACTCGGATGTTTGTCGAATTTACTCTTTGCGCAATTCGGACGAGGATAAACAAATATTTTATGATGCTTTAAGATCTCTTCATAATTTTTCCATTTATGAAAAGTTGCTAAATTATCCTGACCAATTATTAAACTGAATTTATGTTTCGGATATTTCTCTTTTAAATGTGCCAGAGTATTTACAGTATAAGATGGCTGCGGCAAACCAAATTCAATATTGCTGCTTTTGAATTTCGAATAATATTCGATCGCAACATTCACCATGTATAAACGCGCGCCTTCTCCCAACAATGTTTTTTTTTCTTTCAACGGATTTTGCGGCGATACTACAAACCATAATTGATCCATTCCGGTAAATTCCACCATGTAATTCGCAATGGCCATGTGACCAATGTGAATGGGATTGAACGAACCGAAGAATAAACCTATGTGCATAAAATATATTTTATTACGTCCCCAGAGCTTTGTCGAAGGGTTATCTGCCTAAAAATTTTGCGACGTATTTCCCTACTACATCAAATTCTAAATTTACTTTATCTCCAACTTTTAAAGTTTTGAAATTTGTATTTTCAAAAGTGTATGGAATAACATGTACCGAAAAAGAATTGTCAGAAGAATCAACAACAGTTAAACTTACACCATTAATTGTAATGCTTCCTTTTTCAACGGTCACATTTTTTTCTTCCTTACTATATTCGATAACAAATTCCCAGCTGCCATCTAAATTAGTGATCTTTGTACAAACGCCGGTTGTGTCAACATGACCTTGCACAATGTGACCGTCAAATCTTGCGTTCACCGACATGCACCTTTCTAAATTCACAACATCATCAACTTTTAATTTTCCTAAGTTGGTACGTTTTAATGTTTCACCGATAGCAGTTACTTTATATTTTGGTCCGTTTAAATAAACTACGGTTAAACAAACACCATTATGCGCAACGCTTTGATCAATGTTTAATTCTTTAGAAATAGAACTCGAAAAAGTAAAGGTAACATTGCTGTTTTCTTTATCGATCTTCTCAACCTTTGCCAATGTTTCTATTATGCCTGTGAACATACTAGTCTTTTTTAAGAAGCAGTTGCGTTAATAAACTTTCTGTTTTTGCTTTATACAATTCGAATTCTTTTCCTGTCGCCGGACCGTTAAAGCCCGTGTAAATGCTTTTTACATTATGTTTTCTGTCTAAAATTAGTGTTGTTGGAAATGCAGAAATAGAATTTAAGAATGGTAAACTCTCTGATGCTTTTGCTTTTCCAATTAAGCCGGTGATCAGCATTTCATATTCAACTCCGTATTTTGTTCTTAGCCGTGAAATATTCTTTTTCGATCTCTCAAAATCATCCGTCTTTTCATAAGCAAGCGCAACAATTTCTAAACCTTTACCTTTATATTGCTTGTATACTTTAGAAAGATAAGCTGTTTCATCCATGCAATTCGGGCACCAGCTTCCCATGATCTGTATCACAACAACTTTGTCATTGAACTTTTGGTCATTTAATGTTACGGTTTGTTTTTCTAAATTAGGAAAAGAGAAACTTACTTTTTCATTTGGACTTTTTAGTGTGGTGATCCCTTCAGGATCTTTTAATTTAAATTTTTCATTACGAACTGCAACCCAATCTTCTGTTCCTGAAATACCATAAAATACTTTTCCGTTGATGGAATCCGCCTTACCTGTTTTTTTAGAAGAACCGGCAAAAAACAAAAATGCATGTGCTCCGTCGAAACACGACAACGACATATCATTATTTTGAACATCACCTTCGAGATAACGGTAATCGCCGGTCTCAGTTAAGAAGGTGCCTGTGATTTTATTTCCATTTTGTTTAAAAATGCCAATGGATTTATATTCATCAGAAGTTTTCGGATTAAACGTTACTTCGTATTGTCCCGAAAAATCAACATTAGGTTTTGCGCTGGTGATGAAACGTTTTTTATCATTGTAATAAGCTTCGAATGGAATTTTATTTTTTTCTTTTTTAGAATTATTGATCCAGAGTCCGCGTAAAGTATCGTTTTTCAAAACAGTTTTGAATTCCGAATCAAACACGGGCATTTTAAAATTGACAGAATCACCTGCAATGATAATTTCGGTTACAGTAATTTTTTCTTCTGCGTTAAGGATATCGATGAAAAGAAATTCACTGAGATAACGGACATTAAAATTAAAAGGTAAAATAATTTCATTTCTTTTTTCGCTAAGAGTTAAAACACCGCGCCAAGTGCCGGGCTTAAGTTTATTCTGGCCAAAACCAAAGAAAGAAATTAAAAGGAATAATGGAATAAATCTTTTCATAATGAATTACCCAATAAAGATAATAAATTATTTGGAGAAGGGTACAGTAAAAGTGGTGTTTTTGTATGCGGAAAGCTCCTCTATTTCGGCAGTGATTTTTTTCATCCATTCCCTTTGCTTCTCACCATTCATGGATCCGTCGGTCTCATCATCATATTTATCCTGGTAAACATCCATTTCTTTATCAATAACATTATATAACGAATCAGAAACCGTTTTTAAGTTTTCAAAGGAAGAGTATTTTCCTTCTTTAATTAATTTACGGAGCTTGCGGGCATACAACTCATCAATATCAAAATGTTTTTGTTCGTGCGCAAGCACAGAAGGACTGCACCAGCTTAATTTTTTCCAGGACTTGTTACAAAGAAAAACGGCCTCCACTTTTACTTCCACCGCTTTCCCTTTTTCTTCGGTGGTCTTATACATATCGTAATGTGTTGAAGCAGCAGCAAAACGCCGCTGAGGTTTTCCTCTGAAATCATCCCAGGTTAAAAGACGGTTCTCATCCCATACTATAATGTCTTTTTGTTCTTCCTTAATAAAGAAGGTGAGAATTATCAATGGAAATAACACCTTAAGCATGCTTAAAGATAATCGGAAAAATTAAAAAACGAATCGGTGGGTCTGTTAAAAGCGGTTAAATTATTTACAATGTTCACAATCTTTTTAAGCCGCAGATCTCACAGATTTTCGCAGATTAATTGGTGTTAATCCGCATGATCTGTGGCTTTATACAACAATATTGACAATTTTCTTGGGTACAACAATCACTTTCTTCGGTGCTTTCCCTTCTAAGAATTTTTGGGTTTGTTCGTTCTCCATAACCAATTTCTCTATTTCAGGAACACTAAGTGTTAAGGACATTTCAATATTGAAACGCATTTTACCGTTGAATGAAATAGGGTAATTAAAATTATCTTCTACTAAATGTGCTTCGTTAAATTCAGGAAACGGTTCTAAAGCAATTCCTTCTTTGTGTCCCAATTGTTCCCACAATTCTTCAGCAATATGCGGCGCATAAGGCGATACTAAAACCAAAAGCGGTTCTAAAATAGCGCGCTTGTTACACTTTTGTTCCGTTAATTCATTTACACAGATCATAAAATTACTTACCGAAGTATTAAATGAAAAACGCTCAATGTCTTCAGTGATTTTCTTAATTGTTTTATGTAATGTTTTTAATTCAGCTTTTGTGACCTCACCCCCGGCCCCTCTCCCAAGGAGAGGGGAGTTTTTTTCTGCTTCCAGAACTCCCATTGCTAACTTCCACAACTTTTTCAAAAATCCTGAAACACCTGTAATTCCATTCGTATTCCAAGGCTTACTTTGTTCCAGCGGACCCAAAAACATTTCATACAAGCGTAAAGTATCCACACCAAATTTTTCGCAAATGTCATCAGGAGAAACAACATTATATTTCGATTTAGACATTTTTTCTACTACATCTTTTAATTCAATAAAATCACTACCTAATTCGTCTTTAAAGGGGACATTAAATATTTTGCAATCTTCATTCGTAAGAAAACGTGCATTGGTAAACCGTGGATGTGCAATTTTTAATATCTCAAGATCTTCTTTAGTTATTACATTTTTACCTTCACGAAATGTTACGAAGTCAATTGGAATATGTATTTCAATATCTTGAAACGGAAGGTTTTCTGAAAACCTTCTATCTATAAGAAGTGCCTGAATATCATCAATAGTAACTTTCTCTTCTGTTTCTTTTGCATTAAAGCTAATATTTGCAACTCTAGCCATTGCACTAATTCCCTGTATCATCCCTTGATTGATCAGCTTCTTCGCAGGCTCATCAACAGAAATAAAATTTAAGTCGTTCAAAAATTTGGTCCAGAAGCGTACGTATAATAAATGTCCGGTTGCATGTTCACTGCCGCCAATATATAAATCCACTTGTCCCCAATAATCTGCCAACTGCCTACTCACCAACTGCCCACTGTTGTGCGCGTCCATATAACGCAAAAAATACCAGGAGCTTCCTGCCCATCCGGGCATGGTTGTTGTTTCGAGCGGATAGACCTCACCCCCGCCCCCTCTCCCAAGGAGAGGGGAGTAACTCCAATTTGTTGCGCGGGCAAGAGGAGGTTCGCCGTCTTCGGTTGGTAAATATTTATCTACATCGGGTAATTCTATTGGTAAATGTTTTTCTTCACAAGCGTAAGGAATTCCATCTTTATAAAAAACAGGAATTGGTTCTCCCCAATAACGTTGTCTGCCAAAAACAGCGTCGCGTAAACGGAAATTTATTTTTCCTGTTCCTAAATTTCCCTGTGATATTTTTTCAATTGCTTTTTTAATGGCGGTTTTAACATCCAAACCATTTAAAAAATCAGAATTAATTAATTTTCCTTCTTTCTCGTCCCATGATGCCGTTGCGAAATCGTGCTCTGCAGTTGGAGTTATAACTTGCGGTTTTTCTAAACCAAAATGTGTTGCAAATTTAAAATCGCGTTCATCGTGTGCAGGCACTGCCATTACTGCGCCTGTTCCATAACCCGCCAATACATAATCTCCTATCCAGATCGGAATTAATTTTCCGGTAAAAGGATGTTCAGCGTAAGCGCCGGTAAAAACGCCGCTCACTTTATTTACATCTGCTTGTCGCTCACGCTCACTTCTGTTTTTTGTTTTTGTCACATAATCATCAACTGCTGCTTTTTGTTCTTTGGTTGTAATTTTATTTACCAATTCATGTTCCGGCGCAAGAGTTACAAACGAAACTCCGAAAATTGTATCGGGACGGGTTGTGAAGACTTCTATTTCGAGGACCTCTCCTAAATCCTCCCCCAAGGGGAGGACTTTACTTTGCGTTTCTAAAACACTTTCTATTTCTTTAAGAACCGCATTTATATTTTCTACCACTTTTTCATTTCTGAAACGAATGACTTTAAAACCGGACTTGATTAGGTACTTGGTTCTTTTTTCGTCTTCTTCTTTTTGATGATCATGAATGTCGCCATCAACTTCAACAACAAGATTTCTCGAAAGACAAACAAAATCAACAATAAAATTTCCTATGATCTGCTGTCTTCTGAAATGAACGTTCAGTTTATTCCCTTTTAAACTTTTCCACAATAAATCTTCTGCCGGTGTTGGATTATCACGCATCTCCACCGCTCTGCCGTGTAAAGCTTTAAACAACGCAACGTCAGTTGTGTAATAACCCGGAATATCTCTTTCAGAATCAAAAAATTCTTCTGTACCCGAATGCACTCCCTTTCCTTTGGAAAGGGTTGGGGATAGGTCTTGGGATAGGCCATGAATCTTAAACTTCAAACTCGTCCCTTCACTTCTTCCTATCCAATAGCGTTGCGATTCTTTTAAACTTTCAGTCCAGTCAATAGTATTCAGATCATCCAGCAAACGTTGTGCGTATGCAGTAATGCGCATGCTCCATTGTTTCATAAGCTTGCGCTCAACCGGATGTCCGCCTCTTTCACTCACGCCATCTTTTACTTCGTCATTCGCTAAAACTGTTCCTAATGCAGCACACCAATTCACATACGCATCACCTAAATACGCAAGGCGATACTGCATCAGCGTATCTGACTTTTCTTTTTCCGAAAATGATTTCCATTGTGCTGCCGTGAAATGTTTTGTGTCTTCATCACAAGCAGCATTTATTTTTTCATTACCGTTCTTTTCAAACTCGGCAATTAGTGTTTCAATTTTTTGGGCTCTACCATTAGCATTATTGTACCACGAATTAAAAATTTGAATAAAAACCCACTGCGTCCATTTATAATATTCCGGATCTGATGTTTTTATTTCACGGTCCCAATCAAAACTAAAACCAATTTTATTCATTTGGTCTTTATATCGCGCAATGTTTTGTTCGGTTGTAATTTTTGGATGTTGTCCGGTTTGTATGGCGTATTGTTCAGCAGGCAAACCAAAACTATCCCAACCCATCGGATGCAAAACATTAAATCCTTTATGACGTTTGTAACGCGCCATGATATCAGAAGCAATATATCCTAATGGGTGACCAACGTGCAAACCCGCACCTGATGGATAGGGAAACATATCCAACACATAATATTTTGGTTTAGCAGAATTGTTTTCCGCCTTGAAAGGTTTTTTTTCCTTCCAAATTTCCTGCCATTTTTTTTCTATTTCCCTAAAGTGGTATTCCATAAAATTTCGTTTACAAAGATAATGGAATTTGAGAGCGTGGCAAGAGGAATTTATTGTGTTTTTAGATGGAGGATGATTTGGGCGTGCCTTACGGCCGGGCTTTACGCTCCAATCTTTTTGCAAGAGACAGGCAAAAAGGATTTCCGCTGCAATCCCTCGCGCAGCTTCTTCGATGAGAATTTAGTTTTTAAAGGGAATTTGCGTTAGGGATTGAGCCTTTGTTTGAGCTCTTTTTTGGTTACAAAATAACCGTGCACCAAAAAAAGCGAGTGGCGAAAGCCCGACCCGAAGGGAAACGCCCTAAATTTATTTTATATCAAAACTATCTGCATCTAATCCAACCGGAAATGCTTTTCTAAAATCATCTAAATAAGTTTTATCCAGAGTAACAGTCTCAATACTTTCTTCATTAGCTTTTATTTTGCTGATAATTTCTCCTCTTGGATTGATCACCATGCTGTCACCTGAATGTGCAAAACCGTTACCATCTTTACCAATACGGTTCACGCCGATCACGTAACATTGATTTTCGATGGCGCGAGCAATTAATAATTGTTTCCATGGGTAAGAGCGTACTTCGG
Organism: Bacteroidia bacterium; assembly: GCA_035567575.1. GTDB lineage: Bacteria > Bacteroidota > Bacteroidia > B-17B0 > Aurantibacillaceae > JAHEYG01. The sequence continues at coordinate 12,687 of DATMPR010000120.1, read as the reverse complement.
GCCAATTGGCAACATAGATCAAAACATCATAAGACGCTGTTGGCACACCGTTAGTTTTGATGAATGTATTTCTGCTCCACACAGGGAAACGCAGATCATAACAAATTAGCGGACAAATATTAAAGCCTTTTAATTTTGTAATTATTTTTCTGAAACCCATTGCGTAATGTTTGTCTTCGCCTGCCATTCGGAATAAATGGCGTTTATCATAAGTGTTAACATTTCCATTTGGTTCTACCCAAAACAAACGGTTATAGTAATTCCCGTTATCATTAACAGCTACGCTTCCTGTAATGGCCGCATTTTTTTCTTTGGCTTTTTTAGCCATCCATTGTAAGCTTGGGCCGTTTAGCGGATCTGCTAACTTAACGGGATCCATAGTGAAACCTGTGCTGAACATTTCAGGCAGCACAATTAAATCGGTTGGTTCTTTAATAGAATTTACTAATGTATCAAAATGCGCCAGGTTTTTTTGACGGTCTTCCCAATGAAGGGCAGTTTGTATCAGTGTAACTTTCACAGTACAAATGTAAGGAATAGTATTATATTATTAACTTTGTACAATGCCTCAAATTTCAGTGGTCATAATTGCTTTTAACGAAGAAAAAAACATCGGTCGGTGCCTCGATTCGGTAAAAGAGATCGCTGATGAAATTATTGTGTTGGATTCAGGCAGTACCGACCGCACAAAAGAAATTTGTTTAAGCAAAGGCGCAGTTGTTCATGAACATAAATTTGATGGTCATATCGAACAAAAAAATCGCGCTGTTGCCTTCGCAAAATTTCCGCACATTTTATCTTTAGATTCTGATGAAGCTTTGGATGATACTCTGAAAAAATCTATTCTGGAGGTGAAAACTAATTGGACAAAAGATGGTTATTACATGAACCGCTTAACGAATTATTGCGGACATTGGGTAAAGCATTGCAATTGGTATCCTGATAAAAAATTACGTTTGTTTGATAGCAGAATTGGAAAATGGACAGGAACAAATCCTCACGATAAGTATGAAATGAATGGCGGTGATAAAAATACCGGTTATTTAAAAGGAGATATTTTGCATTACAGTTATTATAGTGTGGAAGATCATTACAAACAGGTAGAATATTTCACCAATATTGCATCGAAAGCTTTTTTTGAAAAAGGAAAAAAATCAAATCTATTTAAATTAATTGTGAATCCTATTGCTAAATTCATTGATCACTATATTTTGCATTTGGGATTTTTAGATGGCAAAGCAGGCTATTCTATTTCAAAAATTTCGGCTTATGCTACATATTTAAAATATAAAAAATTGCGCGATCTATACAATGCAAAAACTGCCTGATAATTTTTCTATTATTTTGAGTCGTACCGACAGTATAGGAGATGTAGTGTTGACTTTGCCAATGGCAGGCTATATAAAAAAGTATTTTCCAAAATGCAGAATTATTTTTTTAGGACGGAATTATACAAAGGATGTTGTTGCTCTGTCGGAACATGTAGATGAGTTTATCAGTTGGGATGAAACAAAAATCTTACCGACAGCAGATGTAATTGTTCATGTATTTCCTGTAAAAGAAATTGCACGCGCTGCAACAAAATCAGGTATAGGTTTAAGAGTAGGAACAAAAAACCGTTTATTCCATTGGGGAAATTGTAATGCATTAGTGAACTTATCCAGAAAAAATTCTCCGCTTCACGAATCCCAATTAAACATAAAATTGCTGGAATTTTTAAATATCCCTACTGAAATAAAATTGGAAGACATTAAAAATTATTACGGTTTTACAAAAGCAGAACCATTAGATGAAGAATGGTTAAAATTGATTGACAAAACAAAAACAAATGTTATTCTTCATCCAAAATCAAAGGGCAGCGCAAGAGAGTGGGGATTAGATAATTTTTCGGAATTGATCTCTTCATTGCCGGAAAATAAATTTAAAATCTTTGTCAGCGGAACCAAAGAAGAAGGCGAACAAGCCAGACTACTTTTCGAAAAACATAAAAACATTACTGACCTAACAGGAAAACTAAATTTAAAACAATTTATTTCTTTTATTAATAAGGCTGATGCTTTAGTTGCAGCAAGCACCGGACCATTACACATTGCCTCTGCATTAGGTAAAAAAGCAATTGGTTTATTTGCGCCGATGCGCCCCATTCATCCTGGAAGATGGATGCCCATTGGAAAAGCCGCGCATTATTTGGTTCTTGATAAAGAATGTATGGATTGTAAAAAGAATAAAGATTGTCATTGCATACGCGAAATTAAGTCAAAACAAATTGTAGATTTACTGTCATAAACAAATGGGCGAATTTAAAGATAAAGTAATTTGGATCACCGGTGCCACGTCAGGTATTGGTGAAGCTTTAGCTTTAGATCTTGCAAAACGTGAAGCACGATTAATTTTATCGGGCAGACGTGAAGACGAATTAAAACGCGTTGCTGCTTTAACCAAATTAGCAGATTTAGATATACTGACTCTCCCATTTGATTTAAACGATACTTCAAAAGCAAGCGGATTAGCAGCGCAAGTGATGAATAAATTTGGCAAGATCGATATTTTAATAAATAATGGCGGACAAAGTCAGCGTTCTGAAGCAATAGAAACAAATGAAAAAACAGAACGGAATTTATTTGAAGTAAATTATTTCAGCGCAGTAAATTTGAGCAAAGCTGTTTTGCCATACATGCTGAAAAATAAAAGCGGACAAATTGTTGTGGTGAGCAGCATAGCAGGGAAATTTGGATTTTATTTGCGTTCATCATATTCAGCAGCTAAACATGCACTTTATGGTTATTTTGAAAGTTTGCGTTTAGAAAATGAAAGCAAAGGAATAAATGTTTTAATGGTTTGTCCGGGAAAAGTAAAAACAAATATTTCAATGAATGCATCTTCTCCTAATGGCACTCATAATAAAATGGATGAGAGTCATGAAAACGCTATGAGTGCCAAAGAAGCAGCAAAACAAATTATAATCGACATTAGTAAAAACAAAGAAGAGATTTTTGTTGGCGGAAAGGAATTAATGATCCTGAAAATAAAACGCTTTTTCCCGAAATGGTTTAGTAAGATTATCCGTAAGCAATGCCCGTATTAAAATTATTCTACAGTAACACTCTTCGCTAAATTTCTTGGCTGATCAACATTACAACCACGCATAACTGCAATGTGGTAGGATAATAATTGTAATGGTACAACAGCAATTAGCGGAACCAATGCTTCATCTGTCTCCGGAATTTCTATAGTGTAGTCGGCCATTTCTTTTACTTCTTTATCACCTGAAGTCACAACAGCAATTACTTTTCCGCGGCGTGCTTTTACTTCCTGAATGTTACTCACTACTTTTTCGTAATTAGCGCCTTTGGTTGCAATAACAAATACGGGCATCTCTTCATCGATCAAAGCGATCGGACCGTGTTTCATTTCTGCTGCGGGATAACCTTCAGCATGGATGTAAGAAATTTCTTTTAGTTTTAATGCACCTTCTAATGCAACAGGAAATGTGAAACCTCTTCCTAAATATAACGCGTTTGTTGTGTCTTTGTATTTGTAAGCAATTTCTTTAATACGGTTGTTCAGTTTTAAAACTTCTTCGATCTTTTTCGGAATTGCTTCAAGTTCATATAAGATCTGACGGAAACGGCTCTCAGACATTGTGCCTTTTATTCTTGCAACATGTAAAGCCATTAATGTAAGAACTGTTACTTGTGCTGTAAATGCTTTTGTTGATGCTACTCCAATTTCCGGTCCGGCATGCGTATAAGAACCTGCATGGGTTGCGCGCGCAATAGAAGAACCTACCACATTACAAACGCCGACAATTGTTGCGCCTTTCGATTTTGCTAATTCAATTGCTGCTAATGTATCAGCAGTTTCACCACTTTGTGAAATGGCAATAATAATATCGTCTTCATAAATTACCGGATTGCGATACCTGAATTCAGATGCGTATTCAACCTCAACGGGAATGCGTGCAAATTCTTCAAACAGATATTCTCCAACCAAACCGGCATGCCAAGATGTTCCGCAAGCAATGAACACAATACGTTTTGCGTTTTTGAATTTTGCTTCGTGTTCAACAATACCGCCCAATTTCACTTCGCCTTTTTCTGCATTCAATCTTCCGCGCATACTATCTTTAACCGAACGCGGCTGCTCATAAATTTCTTTGAGCATGAAATGATCGTATCCGCCTTTTTCTATTGCCTCTAATTCAACAGTTAATTGTTGAACGTAAGGTGTAATTTCTTTATCTTTTAAATTCCTTATTTTTAATTCTTCGCCTCTTCGGATCACAGCAACTTGTTCGTCCTCTAAATAAACTACGTTTTTTGTAAACTCAACAATTGGAGATGCGTCGGATGCAATAAAAAATTCGTTATCACCAATACCAATTACCATTGGACTGCCTTTTTTGGCAGCAATTAAAGTATCAGGATCATTTTTATCCATTACAACAATTGAGTAAGCGCCGATCACCTGATTAAGGGCAGCTAAAACAGCATGACCCAATTTCATGTTTTCGTGTTGCTTGATATCTTCAATTAAATGAACTAAAACTTCGGTATCGGTTTGAGATAAAAATGTATGTCCGCGTTTTTTTAATCCTTCTTTAATGGCCGCGTAATTTTCGATGATACCATTATGAATAAGTACAATATCTTTTGTTTGTGAATAATGTGGATGGGAGTTTATATCATTTGGTTCACCATGAGTTGCCCATCGGGTGTGACCGATACCAATGTTACCGGTGATATCATTTCCTTTTGCAAAAGTTTCAAGTTCGCTGACTTTCCCTTTACGCTTATAAACATTAAGATTTCCTGATTTATTAATTAGAGCAACACCTGCGCTGTCGTAACCTCTGTATTCGAGGCGGCGGAGGCCTTTTATTAAAATAGGATAAACTTCACGGTTTCCTATATATCCAACTATTCCACACATAAAAAAAGAGACAAATTTATAAGTAAATATACAAAATTTTTAGCCTATCATCTTTAAAAAGCCCACTTCTTTTTCGTTTAAAAAACGCCATTTGGAACGGGGCAGGTCTTTTTTGGTTAGTCCGGCAAACACAACTCTATCGAGCTTTTCCACTTCGTAACCCAAATATTCAAAAATACGGCGGACAATACGGTTACGGCCGCTGTGAATTTCGATTCCTAACTCTTTTTTATTATTGTTGATGAAGGATAATTCATCAGGTTTAATAAAGCCATCTTCTAATTCAAAACCTGTTGTTAAGCGTTCGTAATCTTCAGTTTTTAAATTTTTATCAAGGGTAACCTGATACACTTTTTTAATACCGAATTTCGGATGCATTAATTTTGTTGCGAGTTCACCATCATTCGTAAATAATAATAAACCTGTTGTATTGCGGTCTAACCTGCCAACCGGATAAACACGTTCTTTACAAGCGCCGGCAATTAATTCCATAACGGTGCGGCGCTCTTGCGGATCGTCGGTTGTTGTAATATAATCTTTAGGCTTGTTCAGCATTAAATAAACTTTTTTCTCGTGTCTTAATGTTTCGCCGCCGTAACTAATTTTATCGTCAGACTTAACTTTAAAACCCATTTCCGTAATTACTTTTCCGTTTACGCTAACGGCGCCGGCTCTGATTAAATCATCAGCTTCACGGCGCGAACAAATTCCGGCATTAGATAAATATTTATTTAAACGTGTTAACCCATCCGGGTTTGGAATAAAATCTTCGGAATGTTTTGTACTTGTTTTTTTGCCGTGCGGCTTAAATTTTCTTCTTTTTTCTCCGAAGCCTTTATCATCTCGCTTAAAAGATTTTTTTTCGCCGCCCTCATCATCACGTTTTTTAAAGAATGTTTTTTTGTCACGGTCAAATGATTTACGTTCTCCTTTGTCTTTATCGCCGTAACTTTTTTTCTCACCAAAACTTTTTCTTTCTCCAAAACCTTTATCATTATCAAATTTTTTGCGGAAAGGTTTTTTATCACGGTCAAAGGGTTTACGTTCTTTTCTGTCTTTATCACCATAACTTTTCTTCTCACCATCACGATAGCTATCGGGACTTCTTTTTTCTCCGGAACCTTCTTCTCTTTTCTTAAATGGTTTATTGAATCGTTTAGAACCGCCTTCTTTTTTATCATCACCTGAACGCTCCCTTTTATCAAAACGTGGTTTGTCAGATTTAAAAGATGAATCTTTTGATCTGTATGGTTTTTTATCGTCTGATTCTTTTCGGTCGGGTTTAAACGAAGGCTTTTTTCCCGAAGAGCGGGATTTATTAAAGCGGTTGTCGGATCTTGGCATTCGGCAAAGGTAAGTTACTTAACTATAGGATAAAAGGCGGCGGGTAAATGTTTTACGATGGTTTTGTTATTTTCGGTTAAAACAGTAACAATGTCAAAACGCGACTCGAAGTCCAGGTCTTTTTCCAGTATATAATAGTTAGCGGCCCTTATGAGAAATCTCTGTTTTTTAAGGGTTACGGAGTCTTCAGGGTCGCCATGGTCCTCATTAAATCGGGTTTTTACCTCTACAAATACCAGAATATTGTCAATTTGGGCAATAATATCAATTTCAAGCTTCTGAATGCGCCAATTTGCCTCTAAAATGGTATAACCCTTTTCTTTTAAGAACTCCAGAGCCAGTTTTTCGCCCCAATCACCCTTATTTTTATTATTCTGTGCGATTTTTCTACTTAAATAAAAATTTATACTTTAGTAATCTGTAAAATTAAGAATATGTTTAAAATAAAAATCGCATTAGCCGGATTATTAGTGCCTGTTTTAATGAGCGCGCAGTCTTTCACCGGGTCAATAGAGTTTAAGCAATTTACTACTAAAGACACTATTACTAACATTTATAATGTTAAGGATAAGGCTGTAAAGCTTGACCAGTTTGGTAAAAAAACAGGAGCCGTAGAAGGCAGTTTTGTGTTTGATTTAGCAGCTAACACCATTAAGTTTGCTAACCCAAAGCGTAAAGTTTGGGGCGAGCACCATAGTGATACACCTGCTATTGTTAAAGGAGTATGTGAGTCTACTAAAACTAAAAACGTAAAAACCATTGAGGGTTTAAAATGTACTGAATATATTGTAAAAAATACTGAAGAGAACACAACTATCAGCTATTGGATAGCACCGGGTAAATATGATTTCTTTATCCCATTAGTTAAATTATGGAACCGCAAGGATAAACAAAGTATTTATTTTAACGAATTAAAGGATCTTGCTCCGGGTTCTATGCCAATGCTTTCTGAAGAGAAACAGATCAGCGATGGAAAAATAATAACTCGCTTAGAAGTAACTAAGATCACTAAAGGCGGAATTGATGATGCTAAATTGGCTATCCCTGCTGACTACAAAAAATTTGAACAATAAATTGAGCCGCTTAACGCGTATAGTTTTTTTAATAGTGCTGGCCGTTTATTCAACGGCCGGTTCTGTTATGGGACAATGTGCCATGTGTAAACAAGCAGCGGCAAGTAATTTAGACAGAGACCCAACATCATTAGCAAAGAATTTAAATACAGGAATATTATACCTGATGGCAGTGCCTTATATTTTAATTGCTTTTATTTTCAGGAAACAATTAATTGCTCTTTGGCGTAGTTGGAGAGGCACAGCTCAAAGTGACGAAACTACTTTGTAATATCAATATCCCTTTTTTTTCCAGTCGTCGTATCCTTTTTCGAGGTTTATGACGTGTTTAAAACCATTCTTCACCATTAATTCAACACAATCACCGCTGCGTCCGCCGCCGGCACAATAGATCATGTAGGTTTTTTTCTTATCAAGAAGCGCAATGGTTTCTTCAGCATTCTTAGCCAAAAAATCAATTTGCACGGAGCCGTCTATTTTTCCCTTTTTCTGAATTTCGTCAGTGGTTCTGAGATCAATTAAATATGCATTTTTTACATCTAAGTATTTTTTAAAAGTTGCTGCATCAACGTTTTCAACTATTGTTTTATTTTGCGCAAACAAAGTTGTTGAACAAACTATCAGCGCTAGTGCGATTAATTTTTTCATGATCTGAGATTTAGGCGCTCCTTGGGAGCGGGATAATAAAGGTAATTATTTCTTTTTAATGAGCGCCATGTAAAATCCGTCATATCCTTCACTTGGGTAAATTGTTTTGTCTTTTATGAATTCAAATATATCGCCTTGTTCTGCAATAAACTTTTGGACTTGTAATTCGTTTTCGGATGGTAAAACGCTGCAGGTTGCATAAACTAAAAACCCGCCGGGTTTAACCATGGCTGAATAGTTTTTTAAAATGGTGTATTGCAATTGTTTGGTTTTTTCAATTACTTCTTTACTTAATTTCCATTTAGCATCAGGATTACGCTTGATGACGCCCGTCCCGGTGCATGGCACATCTAATAATAAACGGTCGGCGCTATTTCTTAATTGTGAAATAGTTTTCTCCCCGGTAATTAAACGCGCCTCAATGTTTGAAACACCAGCGCGCTTGGCACGTTTTCTTAAATTATCTAATTTCCATTCTTCAACATCCAATGCAAGTATTTTGCCTTTGTTTTGCATGATGGCAGCTAGATGCAATGTTTTTCCGCCCGCGCCCGCACAAGCATCGATTACTTTTTGTCCGGGTTCTGCATTTAAAAAAGGAGCGATCAGTTGTGAGCCTGCATCCTGAATTTCAAATAAACCATCTTTAAAAAAAGAAGTTGTAAAAATATTCTGACGTTTTCTTAATTGTAACGCGTCTGCAAAAACCCGTAACTCATCCACTTCAATTTCTGCTTCCGCTAATTTTTTAATGAGTTCTGCTTTTTTAATTTTGATGGTATTCACTCTCAAAACAACAGGAGCTTGTTCGTTTAAGGCTTGAGCTTCTTTTAACCATTTTTCTTTTCCTAATTCGTTCTCGCCAATTTGCCAGAGTTCATCGGGATAAGAATGTAAAATGGCGGGCGAATCAATGGCTTTCTTTTTTAGTTCAAAAGGTTTTGTGCTTATGGTTTGAAAATCGGGCCACTCGGGAAAAGAAATTCCTTTCTCGAAAAAATAAGCCGCCAAGATCATTCTGTAATTTTTTTCTGTTTCGGCAATAAATGAAAGATATCTGAAACTACGCGTAATGTCATAAACCGATTCGGCAATAAATTTACGGTCGCGCGAACCCCATTGCGGATGCGCCTTAAAAGTTTTTTCGAGAATTTTATCAGAATATTTGTGATCTGTCATTATTTGCTTTAAGCAATCAATAACGGCTTCAACAAGTGGTTTGTGCAGTTTCATTTAGGAGCGAAGGTAATAAACTGTTTTATAGCATTACAGGTACAATTAATTGTTTTTTTTGATTAAATTTATACCCATGCATCTAAGGGTATTTCTCATTTGTTTGTGTTTCTCATTTTCAATCCTCGCTCAAAAACAGCAAAAGTTTTTGGATGCCGGGATCAAATTAATTAGTGAAGAGAAATATGAACTTGCAATCGGCGAATTAAAAAATGCCATTAATGCTAATCCAAAATTTGCCGAAAGCTATTACCAAAGAGGCCGCTGTTATTTAAATCTTGGAAAAAACGAAGATGCCAAAAAAGATCTTGATAAAGCAATTGAATTAGATCCGAAGAGATCAATTTACTTTAACGGGAGAGGACTTGCACTGGAAAATTTAAATGATACTTTAAATGCGATCAGTAATTATAAGCAAGCAATAAATTTAGACAGCAACGATTATCAGCCATATTATAACCTGGCACATGTTTTGGAAGCACAGAAAAAATATGATGTGGCGTTACAGAATATTAATTCTGCGATTAAAAAAAACGACAAGGAAAACAATCTTTACCTTAGCAAAGGTTCAATATTGCAAGCCTTAAAAGATACAGTTGGCGCCATTAAATGTTATGAAATGGCATTGCGTAACGATAGTAATTTTTATGGAGCCAATTATGCTTTAGCAATTATTTACAATGAAAAAGATAATTACAAACTTGCACTCAAATATATTAACCGATCTATAAATAGTGATCCAAAAAATCCGGAAGGTTATGTTGAAAAAGGATTAATTCTTGAAAACACAAAAGACACCCTTGAAGCATTAAAAAATTACGACAAAGCAATTGAACTGGATAACAGTTTTGCCTTTGCTTTTTTTTCACGCGGCAGTTATTATCAAACACATGGTAATAATACTGCAGCCATAGCTGATTTTACAAAAATGATCAGTTTAGATCCGAATGATGCAGACGCGTATATCTCCCGCTCAGAATGTTATTCAGATACTGATAATTGCAATGCAGCAATTTTAGATTTAGAAACAGCTAAAACATTAACACCAAATGATCCAAGTATTTATTTTCAAATTGGAATTTGTCAGGATGAAATACGTTATTACCGCGAGGCAATCGAAAATTTTAATAAGGCAATTCAAATTGATAGCACTGCAAGCGAATATTATTACAGTCGCGGCAACTCATTTTATAATTTGGAAGAATTAGAGCTGGCAAAGAAAGATTATTTTAAAGCGCTTAAATTAGACAGCACAAGTGCCGGACCTTATTTTAATTTAGGGAATATTCATTTCGATAAAAAAGAATTTGATCTGGCGATAAACTATTACGATACCTATTTGAAAATGGAACCAAAAGATGCAGATGCTTTGGTTAACCGCGGTATTTGTAAAAATGGCATAGGTTTAGAGAAAGAGGCTTGTGCCGATTGGAATACAGCTTCCGTTCTTGGAAGTTTCGAGGCGAAAGAAAATATCAAAAAGTTTTGTAAGTAAAGGAGATAATTTCCCACCTTAGTTTATTATAAAATCATATTTTTATGAAACAGTTTAAGATTTTATTTTTTCTATTAAGTGTGTCTTTAACTCAGGCTCAGGAAACAAATCTTGATTCACTGCTACATGTTTGGACTAACCCGGCGTTACCTGATACCATTCGCATGAGTGCCTTGTACGATTATACGTGGGATGGTTATATTAATACCGAACCTGATAGCGCCACTTACTTTGGAAACCTTCTTAATGAAATGGCTAAAAAAAATAAGAGTTTAAAACATCAGGCAAAAGGAATTAAAACAATAGGATATGCAAACTATATCAAAGGCAATTTAACCATTGCGCTTGATTATTATCAGCAGTCGATGCAATTGTTTGAAAAAGCAGGATTGAAATTAGGTGCTGTTAACATGCAGTTTGGTATTGCCAATATTTATAAAATGCAAGGCAATGTAACAAAGGCAATAAGCTACTATACAAATAGTTTAAAAAAATACGAGATCCTGGGCGACAAGCTAGGGCAGGGAAATTGTTTTTCGGGTATTGCCGCGCTCTATCAGCTGGAAAATAACTTACCTAAGGCATTAGAAGCAGCTCAAAAAAGCATAAATATTTTTGAAGAAATGAATAATAAAAACGGATTGGCGCTTCAAGAGTCAAATATTGGCAGCATTTATTTTTTAATGCAGCAATTTACAAAAGCTGAAGAGAAATTTAATTTAGGACTGAAACTTTATAAAGAATTGGGAAGAAAAGATGGGGAAGCTGTGGTATTGGGATACTTGGGAAATTTATATGACCACCTGAAACAACATCAAAAAGCGTTTGAATGTCAACAACAATGTTATCAGATTTATAAACAGATTGGTGATGCCGCAGGTATGGCCGGTTCCTTAAATAATTTGGCGTATTACTATCTTGATTTAAACGACCTTAATAAAGCAATAGATTATGCCAAGAAGGCGCTTGAAATTGGAAACAAAAATGGGATTGCAACTAATCAGCGGGATGCGGCTGAAACTTTATACGAGGCTTATGAGAAATCAGGAAAACTGAAAGAAGCAATGAGCATGTATAAATTATTTATTAGCATGCGTGATACTATCTTAAATGAAAACAATAAACAGGAAATTTTAAAACAGGAGCTGGAATACAATTATGAGAAAGAAAAAACTCTTAATGAAAAGGAACACGAAAAAGAAATCGCCATTTCACATGAAAAAGAATCAAAACAAAAAGTAATAAGTATTTCGATCGCGATCGGATTAATATTTGTATTGTTATTTGCTCTTTTTATTGTTAACCGGCTTCGTGTAACTAATAAACAAAAAAAGGAAATAGAATTTCAAAAACAATTAGCTGAGTACCAAAAAGAGATTGTAGACGAAAAGCAAAAAGAAATTATTGATTCCATAAATTACGCTAAACGCATTCAAACAGCTCTTATTGCCGGGCACGAATTGTTAAGAAATAATTTACCTGAACATTTTGTTTTTTTTAAACCTAAGGATATTGTTGCCGGCGATTTTTATTGGGCTTCGGTTTGCCCGGAAGGATTCTTATATATAACTGCAGATTGTACCGGACACGGAGTTCCGGGTGCATTCATGAGTTTACTTAACATTAGCAAGTTAAGTGAGGCCATTAATCAAAAACATATCTACCGGCCCGATCTAATTCTAAACGATGTCCGGACAGGAATTATTGATGCTCTAAATCCGAAAGGAAGTATTGAAGAAAGTAAAGATGGAATGGACGCTGTATTATGTATGATAGATTTAAAAAATAAAAGACTCCAATATGCAGCAGCTAATAACGCTTTTTATATTATCCGAAATAAGAAAATAATGGTTTGTAAGGCCGATAAAATGCCGGTTGGTAAAGCTCAGGAAGACATTGTGGCATTTACCCACAACAAAATTGATCTTCAAGAGGGAGATGTTATTTATACGTTTACAGATG